>JBEKGT010000195.1:0-6627 GCA_050012655.1 Gemmatimonadales bacterium
CCCCGTCCCGTGCGGCAGGACGACCGTGCCACGCACGATCTGATCGGCGTGCCGCGGATCCACCCCGAGGCGCACCACGATATCCACCGTCTCGTCGAACTTGGCGAACGCCCGGGTCTTCACCCGCTCCAGCGCCTCGTGGGGCTGGTAACGCGTGATCGGGTCGTGGCCCTCCGCGGCCTTGCGGTAGAGCTTCCCGTGGATGGTCATCAGTCCGTCACCTCGATGCCCATCGAGCGCGCCGTCCCGGCGATCATCGCCATGGCGCCCTCGAGGCCCATCGCGTTCAGGTCGGGCATCTTGAGCTCGGCGATCTTCCGGACCTGCGCGCGGGTCACCTTCCCCACCTTGTCGCGGTTCGGGGTCGCGGAACCCTTCTCCAGGCCCGCCTCCTTGCGCAGCAGCACCGCCGCCGGCGGCGTCTTGGTGATGAAGGAGAACGAACGGTCACCATAGACCGTCACGATCACCGGAATCACCATGCCCGGCTGGCTGGCCGTCTGCGCGTTGAACTGCTTGCAGAAGTCCATGATGTTCAGGCCGTGCGGCCCCAGCGCCGACCCGACCGGCGGCGCCGGCGTCGCCGCGCCGGCGTTGATCTGGAGCTTGACGACGGCCAGGACCTTCTTCTTCCCGGCCTTGGGCTTGGGAGGCATACCGTCCTCGATTCACGCCGCGGCGCTGAGCCCGCCGCTGACTGCCGCGATGACCCGCGCGGTCGCGGGAGTCCTTCGAATACCCGCCGCCGCCGCAGGACCGGGCGGGCAGCGGGGCCGCCCCGGGGCTAGTGCGCCCGGAGCTGCAGGTAGTCCAGCTCGACGCTCGTCGGCCGGCCGAAGAGGCTCACCGCGACCCGGACCTTCCCCTTCTCCGTCAGCACCTCTTCCGCGCTGCCGCTGAAGTCCGAGAACGGCCCCTCGATGATCTCCACGACCTGCCCCACCAGGAACGGGATCTCCTCCCGCTGCTCCGACTCGGGCACCGGCTCCTCGATCCCGAGGAGGCGGTTCACCTCGTCCTGGCGCAGGGGCATCGGCTCGCGGCCCGTGCCGACGAACTTGATGACCCCCTGGATGTTGTTGATCACGTGGAGCGTCTCCTGGTTCGAGACCATCTCCACGAGCACGTACCCCGGGAAGAGCTTCCGCTCGACGCTCACCTTCTTCCCGTTCTTCACCTCCACGACGTCCTGCGTGGGCACCAGCGCCTGGCGGATGGGCTTGTCCTCCGTCGGCCGGGTATCCTCCTGAATCCGCCGGTCGATGAGGGAGCGCACCTTGTTCTCGTGGCCCGCCGTCGTCTGGATGGCGTACCAGCGGTGCTCCATCGCGACGCCCTCGGTCATCCCAGCCACCGCGGCAGGGCGTTCACGAAGATCGCCTGCAGCACGATGTCCATGAGACCGATCACCACCGCCATCACGAGCACGAAGCCGATGATCACCAGCGTGGCGTTCTTCAGCTGCTGCCGGTCGGGCCAGGTGACCTTCTTCACCTCGGCCTTGACCTCGCCCGCGAAGACCACCGTGTCGCGCGCCATCACCTTCACCTGCTCGCGCCAGACGACCAGCGCCGCCGCCGCGGCCAGGGCCGCGACCACGCCGAGGACCGTCAGGAGGCTCACTTCGTCTCCTTATGCATCGTATGCTTGCCGCACCGCGGGCAGAACTTCTTCCACTCGACCCGCTCCGGATGCTTCCGGCGGTTCTTCGTGGTGAAGTAGTTCCGCTCCTTGCAGTCGCTGCACGCCATGATGATGTTCTCGCGCGCCATCAGGCCCTTCCCCTACTCCAGGATCTTGGTGACGACGCCGGCGCCGACCGTCCGGCCGCCCTCGCGGATCGCGAACCGCAGCCCCTCTTCCATCGCGATCGGCGTGATCAGCTGGATCGTCATCTGCACGTCCTCTTCCATCGCGATCGGCGTGATCAGCTGGATCGTCATCTGCACGTTGTCCCCCGGCATCACCATCTCCACCCCCTCCGGCAGCTCCACGTTCCCCGTCACGTCCGTCGTCCGGAAGTAGAACTGCGGCCGGTACCCCTTGAAGAACGGCGTGTGCCGGCCCCCCTCCTCCTTCGTCAACACGTACACTTCCGCATGGTACTTCGTGTGCGGCGTGATCGAGCCCGGCTTCGCCAACACCATCCCCCGCTCAATCTCGTTCTTCTCCATCCCCCGCAGCAGCAACCCCAGGTTGTCCCCCGCCTGCCCCTCGTCCAGCAGCTTCCGGAACATCTCCACCCCGGTCACCACCGCCTTCTTCGCCGCCCCCAGCCCCACCAGCTCCACCTCGTCCTGCACCTTGATCCGCCCCCGGTCCACCCGCCCCGTCGCCACCGTCCCCCGCCCCGTGATGCTGAACACGTCCTCCACCGGCATCAGGAACGGCAGGTCGATGTCCCGCTTCGGCTGCGGAATGAAGCTGTCCACCGCCTCCAGCAGGTCCCAGATCGGCTTCGCCGCCGGATCGTCCGGCCCCGTCGCCAACAGCGCCTTCGCCGCCGACCCCCGGATCACCGGCGTCTCGTCCCCCGGGAACTCGTACTTCGAGAGCAGCTCCCGCACCTCCAGCTCCACCAGGTCCAGCAGCTCCGGATCGTCCACCAAATCACACTTGTTCAGATAGACCACGATCGACGGCACGTTCACCTGCCGGGCCAGCAGGATGTGCTCCCGCGTCTGCGGCATCGGCCCGTCCACCGCGCTGACCACCAGGATCGCGCCGTCCATCTGCGCCGCCCCCGTGATCATGTTCTTCACGTAGTCCGCGTGCCCCGGACAGTCCACGTGCGCGTAGTGCCGCTTCTCGCTGCTGTACTCCACGTGGCTCGTCGCGATCGTCAGGATCTTCGTCGCGTCCCGCCGCCCCTGGCTCTCCGACGCCTTCGCCACCTCGTCGTACGAGACGTACTTCGACCACCCCTTCATCTCGCACACCTTCGTGATCGCGGCCGTCAACGTCGTCTTCCCGTGGTCCACGTGCCCGATCGTCCCCACGTTCACGTGCGGCTTCGTCCGCTCAAACTTCGCCTTGGCCATGGCTCAGCCCTTCACCTTGGAGATGATTTCGTCCGCCTTGGACTTCGGGACTTCCTCGTAGTGCGAGAATTCCATCGAGTACACCGCCCGGCCCTGGCTCATGGAGCGCAGGTTCGTCGAGTACCCGAACATCTCGGCCAGCGGAACGGACGCGCCGATCACGTGGGCGTCCACGCGCTGGACCATGCCGCCGATCTTCCCGCGGCGGCTGGAGAGGTCGCCCATCACGTCGCCCATGTACTCGGCGGGGGTGACGACCTCGACGTCCATGATCGGCTCCAGCAGCACCAGCCCGGCGCGCTCCGCTGCCGCCTTGAACGCCATCGACCCGGCGATCTTGAAGGCCACCTCGCTCGAGTCCACCTCGTGGTAGGACCCGTCGATCAGCTCCACCCGGATGTCCACCATCGGGTAGCCGGCGAGGACGCCGTTCTCCATCGCCTCCTTGATGCCCTGCTCCACCGGCCTGATGTACTCCCGGGGGATCGAGCCGCCGACGATCTTGTCCTCGAAGACGAAGCCCGCACCCTTCTCGGCCGGCTCGAGGTTGATCACGCAGTGACCGTACTGGCCACGGCCGCCGGTCTGCTTGATGAAGCGCCCCTCGACCTTGGTCGCGCGGCCGCGCACCGTCTCGCGGTACGCCACCTGCGGGCGCCCGACGTTCGCGTCCACCTTGAACTCGCGGAACATCCGGTCCACGATGATCTCGAGGTGGAGCTCCCCCATCCCCGAGATGATCGTCTGCTGGGTCTCCGGGTCCACGTGGACCTTCAGCGTCGGGTCCTCCTCGGAGAGCTTTAGCAGCGCCTGGCCCAGCTTGTCGGAGTCGGCCTTCGTCTTGGGCTCGATCGCGACGTCGATCACCGGGTTCGGGAACTTCATCGCCTCGAGGATGACCGGCTTGTCCTCGTCGCACAGCGTCTCGCCGGTGCGGGTGTCCTTCAGCCCGATCACCGCCGCGATGTCGCCGGCGCGGACCTCCTCGATCTCCTCACGCTTGTTGGCGTGCATCTGCACCAGGCGGCCGACCCGCTCCTTGCGGTCCTTCACGGCGTTGTAGACGTAGGAGCCGGCTTCGAGGACGCCCGAGTAGACGCGGATGTAGGTGAGGCGGCCGACGAAGGGGTCGGTCATGATCTTGAACGCCAGCGCGGCGAAGGGCTCGTCATCGCTCGTCCGCCGCACGACGTGCGTTTCGTCGTGGTGCGGCAGGTGCCCCTGGATGTCGGCCACGTCGACCGGGCTCGGCAGGAAGTCCACCACGCCGTCGAGCAGCGTCTGCACGCCCTTGTTCTTGAACGCGGACCCGCAGAAGACTGGCACGATGCCCAGCGCCAGCGTCGCCTTTCGGATCGCGAGCCGCGCGTCCTCCTCGGAGAGGTCGTGCTGCTCGAGGTACTTCTCCATCAGGTGGTCGTCGAAGTCGAGGGCCGCCTCGATCACCTCGCGGCGCAGCGTCTCGACCCGCTCGCGCATGGCGGCCGGCACCGGGGCCTCGTGGAACTTCTGGCCCAGCGAGGCCTCGTCCCACACCACCTCGACGCGCCGCAGCACGTCGATGATGCCGGTGAACAGCTCCCCCTCGCCGAGGGGGATCTGCACCGGGTACGCCTTCGCGCCGAGCCGGGTCCGGATCTCCTGCACCACGTTGTCGAAGTCGGCGCCGACGCGATCCATCTTGTTCACGAAGGCGACGCGCGGCACGCCGTAGCGGTCCGCCTGGCGCCACACCGTCTCCGACTGCGGCTCGACGCCGCCCACGGCGCAGAAGACCGCGATCGCCCCGTCGAGCACGCGCAGCGAGCGCTCCACCTCGACGGTGAAGTCCACGTGGCCGGGCGTGTCGATGATGTTGATCTGGTAGGGGATGTCGTGGCGGACCCAGTGCGTCGTCGTCGCCGCGGAGGTGATCGTGATGCCGCGCTCCTGCTCCTGCTCCATCCAGTCCATCGTGGCCGTGCCGTCGTGCACCTCACCCAGCTTGTAGGTGCGGCCCGTGTAGTACAGGATGCGCTCGGTCGTAGTCGTCTTCCCGGCATCGATGTGCGCCATGATGCCGATGTTCCGAAGACGGTCGAGCGGGGTGAGACGCGCCATCATGCTCCTCTAGTCAGCAAAAATGCGGGGCGACCGTACGCGGACGAATCCGCAGGTCTCGCTCCGCCTACGCCCGCCCCGCCGGGCGGACGGGGACCGCTTGTAGCAGCGGTCCTCTGTTGTTCGCGCTAAGGGTTCAGCCTACCACCGGTAGTGGGCGAACGCCTTGTTCGCCTCGGCCATCCGGTGCGTGTCTTCCTTCTTCTTGATCGCCGAGCCCTCGCCCTTCGAGGCCGAGATGAGCTCGTTCGCCAGGCGGTCGGCCATCGTCTTCTCGCCGCGCCCCCGGCTGTACTGGATCAGCCACCGCATCCCGAGCGCGGTGCGCCGGTCCGGCCGCACCTCGACCGGCACCTGGTATGTCGCGCCGCCCACGCGCCGGCTCTTCACCTCGACGACCGGCTTGGCGTTCGCCAGCGCCTGCTTGAAGACGTTCACGCCGGGCTGGCCCGTCCGCTGCTCGATGATGTCCATCGCCGCGTAGAAGATCCGCTCCGACGTCGACTTCTTGCCGGCGCGCATCAGGTTGTTCACGAACTTCGACACCGTCTGGCTGTCGTAGCGCGGATCCGGCGGCACCGTCCGCTTGACGCCCGCGGGCCGGCGGCTCACTTCGCCGCCTTCGGCCGCTTGGCGCCGTACTTGGAGCGGCTCTGCTTCCGCTCGTTCACCCCCGCGGCGTCGAGCGTCCCGCGGATGATGTGGTACCGGACGCCCGGCAGGTCCTTCACGCGCCCGCCGCGGATCAGCACGATCGAGTGCTCCTGCAGGTTGTGGCCCTCGCCCGGGATGTACGCCGTCACCTCGAAGCCGTTGGTGAGCCGGACGCGCGCGACCTTGCGAAGCGCCGAGTTCGGCTTCTTCGGCGTCGTCGTGTAGACGCGCGTGCACACCCCGCGCTTCTGCGGGTTCCCCCGGAGCGCCGGTGCCTTCTCCTTCGCGTGCTCGTCGGCCCGGCCGGCCTTCACCAGCTGATTGATCGTCGGCATAATCCCCGAACAACTGCGCAAGAATAGACGCGCGGCCCACTTCGGCCGCAGACTTGAAGAATACCCGGCGCTCGGGGGAGGGTCAAGGGTCTGGCCACCGCGGCCCACCGGGGCCGGGCCGCCCCCGGTCCCGGGTGGCCGGCCCTGCGCGCCGCCGCGCCGCCCGCTGGCTCCCGCCGCGCCCGGGGTGGTAGACTTCCCTCTTTCCCCACGAGGAGCGGTCGTGTCCCTCGGCAAGCGGATCGGCGTCGTCGCGGCACTCCTCGCCTTCGTCCTGATCGTGGCGTCGGCGGGGCTGTACTGGCTGTTCGACCGCGTCACCTCCGACGCGCAGGAGCGGGGAGTGCGGCCGGGGTGGCTCGACTCCCTCCGCGCCGCGGGCCGCACGCCCGATCTCGCCGGCCTCGCGCTCGACCGCCAGGGGAGCGGCGACGGCGCGGCGCTCGCCTACGCCTCCGCGGCGGTCTGGCACGCCGCGGGCGACGTGACGCCGCTCT
>JBEKGT010000196.1:0-4774 GCA_050012655.1 Gemmatimonadales bacterium
GAGGTGGACGTGCTGGAGCATCGCGCCAGCGACGCCGACGGGCGCGACATCGCGAACCGCTACGGCATCAACGTGCACTGGAACGGCTACGGTCCCGCGCACCAGCACGCCGGCGGCGAGGGCGCGCCTGCGAGCGGCGCCGCGCCCCTCCAGGGGAGCTGGCACACCTACGCGGTCCTCTGGACGAGGGAGCGGTACGTGTTCTATCTGGATGGCGTAGAGCAGTGGGCCACCGACCAGGGCGTCTCGCACCGCCCCGAGTTCATCAAGGTGACGTGCGAGGTGCAGGACGGCTCGTGGGCCGGCCACATCCCCGCCGGCGGCTACGGCCCCCGAGGGCGGAGCGTCACGAGCATGCAGGTGGACTGGGTGCGGGTCTGGCAGTCCGCGCCCTGACCGGCGGCCGCCGATGGCGCTCGACACGCTGGCGGACAACCGTGAGGCGCAGCGGCTCTCCGAATCCCTCGGCTGGCGCTGCCAGAACGACGTGACGAAGTTCTATGAGTTGGCGCTCGACTGAGGAGCAGCCCATGACGTTCGTGAACGTCGGCGATCTCGCCCGCCGCGAGCCCTTCCCCGGCTACGCGGGCCGGTTCCTCCACTCGGACGCGATGAGCGTCGCGCACTGGACCGTGGCCGAGGGTTCTGGGTTCCCCGAGCACGCCCACCCGCACGAGCAGATCGCAATGGTGGTGGAGGGGCGCTTCGAGATGACCGTCGCGGGAGAGACGCGCGTGCTCGACTCCGGCACCGTGGCCGTCATCCCGTCCAACGTGCGGCACTCCGGCCGGGCGCTGACGCCCTGCCGGCTGATAGACGTCTTCCATCCCGTGCGCGAGGACTACCGCTAGCGGCGAGGCGCGCGCGGGCCGCCGGCCCGGGAGGGTGCTGTGGGTATGGCCGAAGTCTTGGTGATCGTGGCGCTGCTGGCGGTCCTCGGGTTCTTCCGCCGCGGGAGCGGCTCCGCGCCCGACCTCTCGGCGTGGAACCGGACGCTACGGGACATGCAGGCGCAGCTCGACGCGACGCTGACGGAGCTCGACCAGCAACGGGCCCAGGTGGCGGAGCTGGCGGAGCGGCTCGATTTCGCCGAGCGGCGCCTGGTGCAACTGCAGACGCCGAGGTCCCTCCCCCCCTTCCCGCCCACGCCGCCGGCCAGCTAGGCCACGACGACCCTGGAGTGGCGCTCCGCAGAACCTGACCCGCAAGGAGGACGGATCCGTGTACGTGCCAGCGCGCTTCCAGGAGACGGACGCCTCCGTCATCGACCGGTTCGTGGACGGCCACCAGTTCGCGACCCTGGTCAGCTACGACGGCGAGCGCCCCGTGGCGTCGCACCTCCTCCTCGAGCTGCAGGTCGGCGAAGGGGGCCAGCGGTTCCTCAACGGCCACGTGGCGAGGGCGAACGGGCAGTGGTGTACGCTCCTTCCCGGCCGCGAGGTGCTGGCGATCTTCCTCGGCCCCGACACCTACGTCTCGCCGCGATGGTACGACCACGTGAACGTGCCGACGTGGAACTACCTCGCGGCGCACGTGTACGGGACGCCTCGGGTCGTGACCGACGACGCCGAGCTGCGCGAGATGCTCCGCCGACTGGTCGGCCGCTACGAGGCCGCGGAGCAGGGGGCGCCGAATCCGGCCTATGCCTTCGACGCGCTCCCTGCCGAGTTCGTGGGGCGGGAGATGAAGGGACTGGTCGGCTTCCAGATCGCGGTGACGCGGGTGGAGACCGCCTTCAAGTTGAGCCAGAACCGGGACGCTGCCGATTTCGACACGATCATCCGCAAGCTGCGGCAGCGAGCCGACGACGGCTCGCGCGCCGTCGCCGACGCGATGGAGCGCCAGCGGGCGAAGCTCTTCGGCGCCACGTGAGGACCACTCCCGACCCCTGGAGGAACCGATGAGCGAAGCCGGACTGCCGCGCCCCAAGGCGGGCGACCACGCGCCCTACTACGACCGCTACATCTCCCTCGTTCCCGAGGAGCAGGTGCTCCCCGTCCTCGCGGCGCAGGGGGAGGAGCTGCGGCGCGCGCTCGCCGGCGTGAAGGAAAGTGAGGCCGGCTTCCGGTACGCCGAGGGGAAGTGGAGCATCCGCGAGGTGGTGGGCCATCTCGCCGACACCGAGCGCGTCTTCGCGTTCCGCGCCCTCTCCTTCGCCCGCGCTGAGAAGGCGGCCCTCCCCGCCTTCGACGAGAACGAGTACGTGCGGCAGGCCAGCTTCGACGCCACCCCGCTGACGGCGCTGGTCGAGGAGTTCCGCGCGGCGCGGGAGGCCAGCCTGTACCTCTTCCGCCACCTCACCGCCGAGGCGTGGCTCCGGGGGGGCGTCGCGAACGCGAAGCCCATCGTGGTCCGGTCCCTCGCGTACATCATGGCGGGGCACGTGCGCCATCACCTGGGCACGCTCCGGGAGCGCTACCACGTCGGCGGGGCGCTTTGACACCCGTCGGGCGGGCGTTGCACTTTGAGCACCTCGTGACCGGGCCAAGGCCCGGCCTGCCGCCCATCCGCGATCGGAGAACCGCGTGAACTCGCTCGAGATGCTGGGCCAGCTCTACCGCCACATGGAGTGGGCGGACGCCGCGGTGTGGCGCGCCGTCCTCGCCACGCCCGGCGCCGCCGGCGACGCTGACCTCCGCGAGCGCCTCCTGCACCTGCACACGACGCAGCACGCCTTCCTGAGCACCTGGCGCGCTCGCGCCTTCGACCGCGAGGCGGGCAAGGCGAAGGACCTCCCCGCCCTGGCGCGATGGACCTGGGAGTTCCACCAGGACGCCGCGGCGTACGTCGCCTCCCTGCACGAGGCCGACCTCGATCGCGAGCACGTCGTCCCGTGGGCGGCGCGGGTCTCTGCCCGCCTGGGGCGCGAGGTCGCCGCGACGACGCTGCGGGAGACGCTCTTCCAGGCGGCGGCGCACAGCCACTACCACCGCGGCCAGGTGAACACCCGCCTCAAGCAGGTGGGCGGCACCCCGCCGATGGTGGACTTCATCGCCTGGGTGTGGACGGGCAAGCCGCCGGTCGAATGGCCCGCCGAGGCACGGTAGTGCGTCTCGCCGCAACCCTTGCCCTTGCGCTCTGCGCCGCGCCCGCATCGGCGGTGGCGCAGCGCGACGTGGGGCCGGCGCGGGTCGCCCTCTTCGCGGGGGCACGGCTCGGACACACGAGCCAGCCCCTCATCGGCATCGCCGGAGAGCTGGAGCTGCACGGCGCGCTGCATGGCACATGGACCCTCGGCGCGGCAGCGAGCGCGGTGATCGAGAGCGATGGTAGCTACACCCAGTACGAGCTCGATGCCCGCTGGCGGCCCCAGGACGAGGGGGGACTGCGCCCCTATCTCGGGGCCGGAGCCGTGATGGCACGGAGTTCCTTCCTGGCGACGAGGGGACCAGCGACCACCCGCTTCGGCGGACTCGGGATCGTCGGCGTCGAGATCCCCGTCGTCGGCACTACGGCCTTCGTCGAGGGGCTCGCGATCGAGAACGGAGAGTTCTCGGCCCAGATCCGCGGCGGCGTCCGCCTGCTCCTGATCGGCCGGTGAGCGCGCTGCCGGGGCGCCGGCCGCCGTGCTGAGTCCGCTCGGCGTCGCGCTGGCCGGCCTCGCGGCGGTGGCCGCGGGCGCCGTCAATGCCCTCGCCGGCGGCGGCACTCTCATCACGTTCCCCGTCCTCCTTGCCGTGGGACTTCCGGCGGTGGCGGCGAACGTCACCAACACCGTGGCGCTCTGCCCCGGCTACCTGGGCGCGACCCTCGCGCAGGGACGCGATCTCGCCGGCCAGCGCCCGCGGATGTGGATCGTCCTCCCCGCAGGCGCCCTGGGCGGCCTGCTGGGCGGCGTCCTCCTCCTCGTGTCGGGGGAGCGCACCTTCCGCACACTAGTGCCGTTCCTCATCCTCCTCGCCTCCGGCCTGCTGGCGGTCCAGGAGCCGGTGCGCGCATGGCTCCTGAGGCGCGGGAGCCATGTCCCCGCGCGAGCGGCGGCGTGGGTGGCCCTCCCGATGGCGCTGGCGGCGGTCTACGGCGGGTACTTCGGGGCGGGCCTCAGCGTCATCGTCCTCGCGGTGCTCGGCCTCCTCCTTGACGACTCCCTGACGCGCCTCAACGCCCTGAAGCAGTCGGTCTCCCTCGCAGTGAACGTCGCGGCCGCGCTCCTCTTCGTCTTCTCGGGGAAGGTCGTCTGGGCCGCGGCCCTGGTGATGGCGGCGGGCGCTCTGGCCGGAGGGGCGTTCGGCGGTCGGCTCGCGGGCCGCATCACGCCGGCAGCGCTGCGCCGGGTCGTCGTGGGGATCGGCGTCGTCGTGGGCGTCTTCTACCTGGTCCGCGGATGAGCGCCGCGCCGACGTGGGAGCGCGTCTACGCCGTGGTGCGCCGGGTGCCCCGCGGCCGCGTGGCGACGTACGGGCAGGTGGCACGCCTCGCCGGCCTCTCGAACGGCGCGCGGCAGGCAGGCTACGCCCTGCATGCGCTCCAGCCGCACACCTCCGTCCCCTGGCACCGGGTCCTGAGCGCGGCGGGGCGCATCTCCCTCGGCGATATCGCCGGATCGGTCACCCAGCGCCTCCTCCTCGAGCGCGAGGGGGTGCGGTTCGACGCCGCAGGGCGGGTGGACCTCTCCCGTTTCCAGTGGAAGGCGCGTTCGTCGCGTGGCGCGTGAGCATGCCCACTCGGCCGGCAAGGACTGAACGAAGAAAGGACGGCGACACCCCGATGGACGCACTCACCCTCGATCCCAAGACCACGGCGCTGGTGCTCATCGACCTCCAGAAGGGCATCG
>JBEKGT010000197.1:0-4737 GCA_050012655.1 Gemmatimonadales bacterium
CGTCTTCCAGCCGGCGGAGGAGGGCGTGCCGGAGGGGGAGGAGGGCGGCGCGCGGATGATGCTTGCCGAGGGCGCCTTCCGCGATCCGCACCCGAGCGCCGTCTTCGCCCTGCACACGATGGCGGAGATGCCGGTCGGGCAGGTGGGCTACACCGCGGGCCCCGCGCTCGCGGCGGCGGTCGAGTGGCGCGCCGTGGTGCACGGGCGGCAGGCGCACGGCGCACGGCCGGAACTGTCGGTGGACCCGATCGTGACGGCGTCCGAGGTCGTGCTGGCGCTCCAGACGATCCACTCCCGGAACGTCTCGCCCTTCGCGCCGTCGGTGCTGACGGTCGGCATCATGCGCGGCGGCGAGCGGCTCAACATCATCCCGGGCGAGGTGCGGCTCGAGGGGACGCTGCGCACCTACGACGCGGCGGTGCAGGACACGATCGAGCGGCGGATGCGCGAGGTCTTCGACGGAATCACGCGCTCGGCGGGCGCGACCTTCACCCTGGAGTTCGGCTCGGCGTACCCGGCGGTGATCAACGACCGCGCCCTCACCGCGCGGACGCTGCCGAGCCTCGAGCGCGCCGTCGGGCGCGCCAACGTGCGCGAGCTGGCGCCGGCCACCGTCTCCGAGGACTTCTCGTACTTCGCCAATGAGGTGCCGGGCTTCTACTTCCGGCTCGGCTCGACCGCGCCGGGGACGGTGTCGGGGGACCACCACTCGCCGACCTTCCGCGCGGACGACAGCGCCATCCCCGTCGGCATCCGCGCGATGACCACGGTGCTCCTCGACTACCTCGGCGGCGGCGGGCGCTGAGGGGCGCCCCTGGTTAGCTTTCGCCCCTTCGTGACCAAGGCGGAGTCGTGAGCGAGCAGCCGGCCAAGCGCCGGACGGACTGGGCGTCGGCCTTCGAGGAGGCGCGCGCCATCGTCTGGCGCCACCGCGGCTATCTGTCCATCGGCCTGGCGGTGATGCTGGTGAACCGGCTGGCGGGGCTCGTCCTCCCGGCCACGTCGAAGTACCTCATCGACAACGTCGTCGGGAAGCACCAGAGCCAGCTCCTCGTCCCGCTCGCTCTCGCGGCCGGCGCCGCCACCCTCGTCCAGGCGGTCACCTCCTTCGCTCTCTCGCAGCTCCTCGGCGTCACCGCCCAGCGCGCCATCACCGACATGCGGCGCGAGGTCGAGGCGCACGTGATGCGCCTGCCGGTGCAGTACTTCGACTCGACCAAGAGCGGTGTCCTCATCTCGCGGATCATGACCGACGCGGAGGGGATCCGGAACCTCGTCGGCACGGGGCTCGTCCAGCTGGCGGGCGGGCTGGTGACGGCGACGATCGCCCTCGTCGTCCTCTTCTACCTCAACTGGCGCCTCACCACCGCGACCATCGTCATCCTCGCGGTCTTCGGCGGACTGATGTCGTTCGCCTTCATGAGGCTCCGCCCGATCTTCCGCGAGCGCGGCCGGATCAACGCGGACGTGACGGGCCGGCTTGGCGAATCGCTCGGGGGCGTGCGGGTCGTGAAGGCGTACGTCGCCGAGCGGGGGGAGAAGCTCGTCTTCGCCCGCGGCGTGAACAATCTCTTCCGCAACATCGCCCGGACGATCACCGGCGTCTCCGCGCTCGGCGCCGCGACGACGGTCATCGTCGGCGGCATCGGCGTGCTGATGATCGTGGTCGGGGGGCGCGCGATCGTGGCGGGCCAGATGACCCTCGGCGGGTTCGTGATGTACGTCTTCTTCGTCGGCCTGGTGGCGGCGCCGCTGGTACAGATCGCCTCCATCGGCACCCAGATCAGCGAGGCCTTCGCGGGGCTCGACCGCATCCGGGAGCTGCGCCGGATGGCCACCGAGGACGCGGACGACGGCGCCAAGCACGCGCTGGGCGACGGGCTCAAGGGCGCGATCGCCTTCGAGGACGTCCGCTTCGCCTACACGCCCGGCGTGGAGGTGCTGAAGGGGGTGTCGTTCCAGGCGCCCGCGGGCTCCACCACCGCGCTGGTGGGTTCGAGCGGCTCGGGGAAGAGCACCCTCATCTCGCTCGTGATGGCCTTCAACCGTCCCGCGGCGGGGCGCATCCTGGTGGACGGCCACGACCTCGCGGGCCTCCGGCTCCGCGACTACCGCGGCAACCTCGGCGTGGTGCTCCAGGACAACTTCCTCTTCGACGGGACCATCGCCGAGAACATCGCCTTCTCCCGGCCGCACGCCACGCGCGAGGAGACCCTCAGGGTGGCGCGCATCGCCCACTGCGACGAGTTCGTGGGCCAGCTGGAGAAGGGGTACGACACCATCGTGGGCGAGCGGGGGGTGAAGCTCTCCGGGGGCCAGCGCCAGCGGGTGGCGATCGCGCGGGCGATCCTTGCCGACCCGCGCATCCTCATCCTCGACGAGGCCACCAGCAGCCTCGACAGCGAGAGCGAGGCGCTCATCCAGGACGGCCTCAAGAACCTCCGCCAGGGGCGCACGACGTTCGTGATCGCGCACCGACTCTCGACCATCCGGAGCGCGGACCAGATCCTGGTGCTCGAGGGAGGGGAGATCGTGGAGCGGGGGACCCACGCGGAATTGCTGAGGCTCGGCGGCCGCTACCGCCAGCTCCACGACAAGCAGTACCGCTTCGAGGCCGACCGGTTCATCAACCCCGGCGAGGACTTCACGCCGGAGCCGGAACGCGCCGAGGCGCCGCGCGCCGAGCCGGCGGGGCCGGGGCGACTCTAGAACTCGTACTCCTCCATCTTCCGCAGGGCGACCTTCAGCGGGATCACGGTGCAGGCGAGGCAGACGAACAGTGCCAGGGCGAAGGCGCCCACCATCACGGGGGTGCCTTCGACGGGCCGCTGCTCGTACGACGCCCGCAGGTAGCGGTACACCGGCACCGACTCGATGACGATGATCACCGTCAGCAGGGCGATGGTGGCCATCATGAACACGAGGCCGCCGAAGGACGTCGGGATCTGCGCCGCGTTCTCGGTCTCGAACTGCGGGTAGAGGGTGCCGAAGCTCAGCGCCATCGCGGAGATGGCGAAGGTGAGGAAGACGATCGTCACCACGCCGACCCCCATCATGAACGGCGTCGCCTTGAGGAGGACGTTGGTCAGCACGGTGATGAGGAGCGCCAGCACCAGCAGCGGGATCGTCCCCACCCAGTACTTCGACCAGAGGAGCGCGCGCAGGTCGAGCGGAGAGCTCCGCAGCAGCCACATCTGCCGCCCCTCGAGGCTCACGGCGGGGAACACGAACCGCGCCGCGATGGCCGAGAGGACGAACCCCGCCAGCCCGAGGTTGAGGAACGAGACGACCGACAGGAGGTAGAACGACACCCTCTCGCCGCGGAAGAGCGGCAGCGCCTTGATGTTGAACAGGTAGACGAAGAGCAGGGCCGCGAGCAGGATGAGCTGGCTCCACTGCGTGGTGTCGCGGAAGAAGAGCCGCAGGTCCTTGAGGATGAACTCCCGCTTCGAGGGCCCCAGCCGCCCGAGGATCCACCCCAGCGACGCGTTCCACAGCCCCCCGCGGACGAACCGCTCCGCCCCCTCCTGCGCCCGTGTGAAGCCGACGGCGAAGAGCTTCGCGTGGATCCACGCCCCCACCACGATGAAGGCGGCGGCGCTGCTCCAGACGAGGCCCACCACGAGCCAATCGGGCGTTCCGGTGAGGTAGGTCATGATGCCGCGCGACACCCACTCGCTCGGCAGGAAGGGTGAGGTTGGCGTCCGCAGCACGGTGATGAAGTCGAGCAGGTTGCGGAACCCCTCGGGGCGCGCCAGCTGCTCGGGGCGGATGATGCGGAAGAGGAGGATCACCCCGGCGGCCGCGCCGAGGGCGATGATCGAGAGGAGATCGCGGGTGCGGCGCGCGGGGAAGACGTTCACCAGGATGGTCGTGACCGCCACGCCGATCACCGCGGGGAGGAGGAGCGACGGGAGGAAGATCGCCGCGGCGTACGGCGCGAAGAGGAGCCCCCCCCGGTAGACGATCCCGTACGCGGCGAAGATGGGCACCGCCATCAGCGCCACCATCCACGACGACGCGATCACCGTCTCGAGGAGTTTCGCCAGGTAGATGCGCAGCGCGTCCACCGGCGAGGAGACGAGGAGGTCGAGGTCCTTCGCCAGGAAGTACGATGAGAGGGCTGTGATGACGTTCGACAGCAGGAGGACGCTGGCGAAGCTCAGGAGGAGGAGGCCGAGCAGCTTCCCGGCCAGGAGGGCGCCGATCTCCTCGGTGTTCTTGAAGTAGCGGAGGACGCGGAACAGCACGCCGAAGACCGCCGCCCAGAAGATCAGCCCCACCACGGCGAGGACGATCGCCTTGCCGCGCCCCCCAGAGGCGCGCTCCTGCCGGGCCCGCGTCAGGGCCGTGCGCCACTTGGGGGTGAGGACGTGGATGAGGCTGGGCTGCTTCACCCTTCGAGCACCTGCTTCAGCTCCATCGCGGCGGTGCCGCCGGTGAGCCGGAGGAAGAGGTCCTCGAGGCCGAGGTCGCCGGCGTCGTGCTGGCGGCGGAGGTCGGCCATCGCGCCGTGCGCCACGATGCGGCCGCCCTGGATGATCGCCATCTGGTCGCACAACGCCTCGGCGATCTCAAGGGTGTGCGTGCTCATCAGCACCGTGCCACCCCGCTGCACGAAGCCGCGGAAGAGGTCCTTGAGGAGCCGGGCGGCGCGCGGGTCGAGGCCCACCATCGGCTCGTCCACCACGATCACCTCGGGGCGGTGGATGAGCGCCGAGGAGATGATGAGCTTCT
>JBEKGT010000198.1:0-6703 GCA_050012655.1 Gemmatimonadales bacterium
TGAGCCCCCGGCGGTGGTTCCAGGGAGCGCTGCTCCTCGCGGTGCTCGGCATGACGGGCGCATGGCGGCCGGCGGGCGCCCCGCGGATGAGCTTCCGCGTGGGCCGTAGCCTGGCCGGCGACACGGTGGTCGTCGCCCGCGTGGGCGGCAACCTGGCCGGCCGCGTGGGCGACACGCTCAACGTGCCGATTACAGTGGACCTGACCGGCGCTCCCGGCGTGCGCCTTGGCGGCTACCGGATGACCGTCCGGTTCAACCCGAACGTTCTCAACTTCCGGGACGGCGGCAACGGCACCTTCGCGCCGCCGCTCGTCAACACCGATAGCGCCGGGTACGGCGTACTGCGGATGACGGCGATCCAGCCGTCGGGGGCCGACGGCGTGGTAACGCTCGGCGTGGGCCACTTCGTCGTCGAGAACGACACCGGGGCGAGCGACATAACGGTCGCGTTCGACGAGATGGCGGGGGTGGCTCCTGACTTCAAAGACCTCCGGCGGTATCTCACGGTGGTGAATGCCACTTTCTGCCACGCCTCGGGCAAGTGGGGCGACGTGGACGGCGACGGCCAGGCGAACAGCCGCGACGCGCTCGTCGCGCTCTCGCAGGTGGTCGGCATGGTGCTCGACACCACGCAGATCTTCGTTCACCGCGACTCGCTCGGCGCGATCATCAACACCGATACCGTCGTGAACATGCGGCCGAGCCTCGCCGACGTGGACGGCGACGGGCAGGTCACTTCGCGCGACGCCCTCATCATCATGTCGTACGCGGTCGGCCTCCCGGTGCCGGGCTTCCGGATCGGCCTCGCGGCCGCCGCCGGCGCCTGCGGCTCGGGCATCGGCCTCACCCTCGCGCTCTCGCCGGACACCCTCGAGCTCCAGACCGGCCAGGAAGCGAACGCCGTAGTCTCGGCGCGCGACGCCGCCGGCCACCCCGCCGCGCTCTCCGGGGCGACGTGGACCAGCAGCAACACCGCCGTGGCCGGCGTCGTCTCGCCCGGCTTCGGCATCACCGCGCGCGATCCGGGCGTCGCGATCCTCAGCGTCCAGCTCGGCGCCGGCTATCACGCCAGCATGGTGGTGAAGGTCATCGCGCATCGCACGCAGTGGTTTGTGGACGTGGCGCAATCGCAGGCGGCTCTCCAGACGGGGTCGCACGCGTTCCCGTTCGCGTTCATCCAGGACGCGTTCGATGCGGGCCGGGACGGCGACACGATCAACGTCGCGCCCGGGACCTACGAGGAGTCGTTCAGCTCGGACATTTCGGTCTACCTGCGAGGTGATCCGGTGCACCCGCCGGTGCTCGACCCCCGCGGAGCGTCCAACTACTACGCTACCAGCGCGGGACTCTCCGCCGGCTCGCGCGTGGCGCCGATGCGTATCGACAACCTGCGCGTCATGCACGGCGCAATCTCCATCTACTCCCACGACTTCGCCGCCCACAACGTGCACATCGAGGGCATCGACTCTGCGGAAGTCGGCGCGGCCCTGTACTTCGAGAGCGCGACGACGATGGCGCCCGGTGCGCCGCCAGCCGGCCTGCGGCTCGACAGCGGCCTGCCGAGCGACACTGGCAACATCGTGCTCGACAGCGTGACCATCCACGGCTACGGCAGCAACGGGATCGAGGTCGACCTCGCCGACACGGTCATCATCCGGAACAGCGCCGTGACCCGCGACAGCACCGCCTTCCCGGCCTGCTATGGCTCCGGCCGGGCGGGCATCTACGTGAACCAGGCGTCGCGCACCGAGATCTCGAACACGACGGTTCTCAACGCGCCGTGCGTCGGCATCGGGGTCCACCAGACTGCCGGCAGCGCCCGGATCAGCGGGAACATCGTGGACCTGGCCGGCGGCGCGGGCATCGCCGTGAGCCTCCCCGCGGTCGCCTTCGACCACAACACCGTCACGCGCATCAGCAGCGGGAGCAGTGAGGCGCAGGCGGCGGGGATGATGGTCCTCGACGAGATCATCGCCCAGTCCGTCACCTCGGTGGGCGACGTGATCCGGAGCTCCGGCGACCGCGGATTCATGGTGCTGGGCGCCCGCTCCGCCACGATCGACTCCCTCACGGTGGACACCACCGGCCTCGATGGCACCTATACGTCAGCCGGCGTGGAGTTCTGGGGCGGCCACCTCACCATCTGGAACAGCCACATCAGCAACATCCTCGGCTACGACGCCTCGGGCGTGTTCGCCTGGACGCCCGACACCAGCCGCTCGGTGCTCGAGAGCCACCACAACGTCATCACGAACGCCGGGGGGGAGGGGCTCTACGCCACCCAGTCGTACCCGGGCAGCGGCGGCGACGCACCGCCCGTGCTCGGCGCACCACCTGTGCGTGGCGCTTCGCCCGTGCAGCGGGGGGCGATGCAATATGGCCGTGGCCCGGATACACTCATCAGCGTCGGCGACACGATCCTGTTTGCGGGCGGCGCGGGGATCGCGGCGGAAAGCGGCCGTCTCCTCTCCGTGGACTCCACCTTCGTGGGCAGCGCCAGCTGGAACGCTATCCAGGCCCAGGGACTCTCGTCGGTGGTGGTCCGGAATTCCGCGATCCATATGTCGGACAATGACGGCATCAGCCTGTTCTACAGCGATTCCCTGACCATCAGCCGCTCGGCCATCGTCGGCACGTGGATCGGAGTCGAAGCCTACGGCCTGGGCGGCGCCGCGAAGATCTACGGGACCCGCATCGACAGCAGCGTCTACGATGGTGTCGAGGTGTACACCAGCGTGTCAGGCGTGCAAGTGGTGGTGGACAGCAGCAGGGTCACCGGGAACACCCGGGACGGCATCTACCTGGAGTGCGACTACTGTGTGGACAGCGCCCTCGTCACCAGGAGCACCATCACCGCGAACGACATCGGCCTTGTCACCGAGGGCTATAACGGCGGCTACTACCTGACCGCCCGGAACAACAACATCTTCGGCAACACGAACGGCGGGGTGAGCAATCAGGCCTTCGGCTACGCGGTCATGGACGCCGACTCGAACTACTGGGGCGACCCGAACGGGCCGCAGTGCTTTGAGGGTGTGGTGGGTTGCAGCGAGGAGCCTGTCTCGGTAGCCGGTGACGTCATCCTCACCCAGGGCATCACCTTCACGCCTTGGCTCACCGATTCGGTGACTAGTGTGATGGCGGCCCCGCGGAATATGCGGCCCGTCGCCCGGCGTCCGTCGCTCGCCGCAGCCGCCACCCGTCCGCCGCGCCCGGCCCGTCCACCGCGTCCGGCTGCCGCCTCTGCCCGCCCCTCGGGTGCGGCAGCGACCCAGCACCCGTTCGCGCTGCGTGCCACGCCGGCCCGGCCGCAACCTCGCCCACCGCTCATGACCTGGCGGAAAGGCCAGCAGCCGCGGCCGGCGAAGGTGCACCACCCGGCGTCGTAGCGGCGGCGTTGGAGCCGAGAGAAGGCCCGGCGGGCTAAGTCCTTGCCGGGCCTTTTCTTCTTGACTGCCCTCGGGTCAACGGCTACGTTAGCCCGCTAAACCGGCCAGCCTTCGGACCCGAGGCCGCGCGACGGCCAGGTCGCTCGGTGTAACTCTAAGCAGGATACGGAGATACCCGTGGCAACGGAACTGACCAGCACGACCATCACGAATATCCTCGAGGCCGTCCCGGGCATCAAGACGGTTCTGCGGAGCCCCGCGGCAGACGCGATGGTGAACCTGACGCGCGCGGCCGCCGGCGTCTTGCCCTTCGACATCAAGGATGCCAGGGAGCTGATGCGGTTCGCGTTCCGGCGGGGCCTCATCAACAACGAGGAGCACGACAAGGTCCTCGGCGACGTGGAGGGTGCCACGCAGGCGCGCGAGAGCAGGCTGGCCGCGCGCCGTGCCGCGAAGGACGATCGCGGCCATCACGGGAAGACGGCGAAGCCGAAGGCCGCAGCGCACCACGGGAAGGTGGCCCACCCCGCCCCGCATCACCCGGCGAAGAAGGTCAAGCCCGCGGCCAGGAAGCCGGCGAGGGCCGCCGCGAGGAAGGCCGTGCGGAAGCCCACCGCCAAGAAGGCGAAGAGGGTCAAGAAGGCCCGGCCGGCCGCGCACGCGAAGAGCGCCAGGCCGGGCAAGCACAAGTAAGACGGGGCGACTGGGGGGGGGACGCCGATCGCGGGCGCGCGGCCGCGTGCAGCCATCCTGCCGCGGCCGTCGCCGTTCCCGGCGGACGGGAGGGAGAGCGCGGCACGACCGGCGACACGCGCGCGGAGGCCCTTTCGGGGGTCACAACCGCGGGGAGGGGTCGTGCCACGCTCGCATCCATCGTAGCGGTCAGCGGGTGTGGCGTGTCAACCGGAAACGCGGCACCCCGGGCCGATCCCGTGCGCGCGTGGGGTGACGGTCGTCACGCTCCGAGCGACTCGCGCGAACTGGCGCCGCGTGGCGCAAGGCGTTATCCGTAGGACAGGTCGAATCCGAGGGGGCTGGGATGGCTCGTCATCATATGCTCTTGGCCGCCGCGCTGCTCGTCGTTGGCGCGGCACTTCCGCTATATGGACAGCAGCCCGGGCAGGCACCGGGAGCGAACCCGCCGCGCGTCAAGGCGCCGCGCTCGCCTGGAGCTCCGACCGGGAAGGTCCTACGTCCGCGCCAACTCCCTTCCGGCTTGCCGAGCGCAGGGAACGCAGCGGCCGGCGCTCCAGCCGCCTCCGCCCCCGCAGCCGCGCAGCCCGCGGCGGTCGTGACGCCACAGGCGGCCGTGGCCGTGCCGCGCCCGCAACATTGATTCCGCGACGGTGGCTCTGGTGGGCATCTACCGGAACACGTCGGGGCAGCCGATGGCGGGCGCCACGTCGCCGACGACGCTGTCGGCGCGCGAGCGGGAACGGTGGACCCGGTGCCGCGACCTCTACTGGGACTTCGACAGCTTCGCTTCGGGATTGCAGAGCGTGCGTGAGGGGCTCCCGGCCAATTCCGCGCTGCAGCGTGCCGCTGCGGCCCTCGACACAGCACTCACGGAGAACGAGGCCCTGGCCGAGTGCGATAACCTGGCGAGCATGATCAGCGCCCCGGCCCAGTGGGACCCGTGGGCCGAGCAGTATGCGAATTCGGCGCGGCACTTCTACTCGGACTGGTACACGCAGGTGCGCGAGGCGCATGAGCGCGACCGCGCGCTCGTGGTGGCGCTGAACGCGCTGCTCCCGGCGGGCCAGGCCCTCCCCGTCCCGCCCGGGCTGCCGCGGACGGCGCCCTACGCGGGGGCTGCCATCCGCTGACCCACCAGCCGGCATAGACGCCGACGCAGGGGCCGCGCGGTGCGGCCCCTGCGCGCGTCGGCCCGGCCCCGCTAGATTCCGTGCCCATGATCCCTCTCGCCATCGCCGCCGCGCTGCTCTTCCAGCAGCAGGTTCCCCAGCGCAGGGCCCCCGCGGGAAGCGACTTCGACTCGGTCCAGACGGCGTCGCGACAGGCCGTCATGGACGTCGGGCGCGGTGTCGCGGACATGCGGAGCGCGCACGAAGCCCTCCGCCGCGCCGTGTTCAATTCCCCCGATGCCATGGTGGTCCAGCGGGCGCAGGAGTTGGGGCAGAGCTGCCAGGACCTGACAGCCCTCGCGCGCGCGGCCTCCGGGCGGATCTGCCGGACGTGCTTCGGTGCGTTCGCCCAGCGGGCCATGAACGGGTACCGCACCGCCCTTCCCGGCGTGAGCCAGGTCGGGAGGCAGTGCGCGAACCGCCTCGCACAATACGTCGCCACCCGGACGCCCGCCGCGGCCGTACGGCGGAACATCTGGTCCGTCAGCCGGACGGTCGTCGAAGGACTGTATCCGTACGAGGCCCGCCTCCGGGACGTCCGGCAGGCCTTCGGGCTCGAATCGCCGCTCCCCCGAAAACCGGCCCGCTAGCGGGCCACCCGGCGCTCGCCGGCCGCTCGGAACTCCGACGAGGGGGCCCAGGATGGCTGCTGCGGTGCGTCGCCGACGAGCCAGGCCACCCGGACCAGGACGCGCGCCTGCTGGATGGCGCCGTCCACCGTGTACCACGGCAGGATCTCATCCCCCACCTGATGGTAGCGCAGCCGCGTGTAGTCCTCGTGCTGCTGCCGCCCCCACCCGGCGGGCTTCCCCACGAAGTCGTCGCCCGACTGGAAGCTGAGCCCGGGCACGCCCACCTTCGCCAGCGGGAAGTGATCGGACCGGAAGAAGCTCCCTGACTTCAGCGCCTCCTCGCTCGTCGTGACGCGCAGCCCCTCGGCACGGGCGGCCTCCGCGAAGGTACGGCCGAGGGAGGACTGGTCGGTGCCCAGCGCGCCGATGTCCCGGGTCGTGCCGAACAGGTTCGCGCCGTCGATGTTGAGTATCGCGGCGATGTCGCGGGCCGGCACGGGCGGGTTCTCCGCGAACGCCTGCGAGCCCAGGAGGCCCTTCTCCTCCGCCGTGAAGCTGACGAACAGGATCGAGCGCCTGGGGCGGACCCCCGCGCGCTGGAAGGCGTCGGCGACGGCGAGGATCGTCGCGACCCCCGACGCGTTGTCGAGCGCGCCGTTCAAGATGGAGTCGCCGTTCACGGGCCGGGGCGTGATGCCGTGGTGGTCCCAGTGCGCGCCGACGACGACGACCTGGCTCCGCAGCGCCGGGTCGCTCCCCGGCAGGCGCGCCACGACGTTGGCCGTGGTGGTGCGGTGCACCATGGACCTCACCGCACCGTGCACCGTGATCCCCGTGCTCACCGGCCGGAAGCCCCGCCGCGCGGCGGCGGTCATCA
>JBEKGT010000199.1:0-4698 GCA_050012655.1 Gemmatimonadales bacterium
GTTCGTGGAGCTGGTGCCCAACGGCGGCGCCTTCGGCGGCAAGGAGGACATGTCGGTCCAGGCGCACGCCGCGCTCCTCGCGACCCTCACCGGCCGCCCGGTCAAGGTGACCCTGAGCCGCGAGGAGTCGGTGCGCCTGCACCCCAAGCGGCACCCGATCACGCTGCACTACACGGCGGGGTGCGACGCCGAGGGGCGGCTGACGGCCGTGCGGGCTCGCATCGTCGGCGATTCCGGCGCGTACGCCTCCGTGGGCGGAAAGGTGCTCGAGCGCGCGGCGGGGCATGCCTGCGGGCCGTACCGCGTCCCGGTCGTGGACGTCGAGTCGGTCGCGGCGTACACGAACAACCCGCCCTGCGGCGCGATGCGAGGCTTCGGCGTCAACCAGGCGCACTTCGCCATCGAGGGGTGCCTCGACCTCCTGGCGCGGGAGGCCGGCCTCGACCGATGGGAGATCCGCTGGCGCAATGCGCTCGAAGTGGGCGACGTCTTCGCCACCGGCCAGGTGCTCGAGAAGTCCGTCGGCATCCGCAAGACGCTCGTCGCGGTGAAGGCCGCGTACGACGAGGCCCGCGGCGCGGGGTACGCGGTCGGCATCGCGTGCGGCGTCAAGAACAGCGGCATCGGCAACGGGGTGGAGGAGTGGGGTCGCTCGCGGCTCGTGGTGGAGCCGGACGGTACCGTCTCCCTCTTCAACGGCTACACCGAGATGGGGCAGGGTCTCCTGACGGTGCTGGTGCAGTTTGCCGTGGAGGTGACGGGGCTGCCGGCGGCGACCTTCGTGCCGCGGGTGGACTCGACCTATGAGCTGGACTGTGGTCAGACCACGGGCTCGCGCGCCACGCTCTTCGGCGGTCGGGCCGTGGTCGAAGCCGCGCGGAAGCTCCGCGCCGATCTCGACACCGGCCGGACGCTCGCCGGCCTTGTGGGGCGCGTCTACGAAGGGGAGGTGGTGGTCCGCGACACCACCGCGCCCGGCGCCGACGTGGCGAAGATCAAGACCCACACCGCCTACGGCTTCGCGACCCAGGTGGTCATCCTCGACGGGAAGGGGCGCGTGGACCGGGTCGTGGCGGCGCACGACGTGGGGCGCGTGGTGAATCCGGCGCTGTGCTCGGGACAGGTCGAGGGCGCCATCCACATGGGCCTCGGCTACGCGCTCACCGAGGAGCTCCCGTGCCCCGACGGGATCCCGGCCACGTACGAGCTGCGGGAGCTGGGGGTGCTGCGGGCGCGAGACATGCCGCGGGTCGAGGTGATCCTCGTCGAGGACCCGGAGCCCGAAGGCCCGCTCGGCGCCAAGGGCGTCGGGGAGATCGGCCTCGTCCCGACGGCCGCGGCCGTCGCGTCGGCCCTCGAGGCGTTCGACGGCGTCCGGCGCTACCGCCTCCCGATGAAGGACTCCCCCGCCGCCCGCGCGATGAGTGTGGGCCGGATCCGCTCGGCGCCGTGACCGCCGGCTTCGTCAACGCCCACACGCACCTCTACTCCGGCCTCGCGCCGCTCGGGATGCCCGCTCCCGACCGCGCGCCGGAGAACTTCCGCGAGATCCTGGAGCGCGTCTGGTGGCGGCTCGACCGCGCCCTCGACGCGGGCGCGCTCCGCGCCGCGGCGCGGTACTACGTCGCGGAGGCCCGCCGGCTCGGCACGGTGGCGCTCATCGACCATCACGAGTCACCGGCGTTCATCGGGTGTTCGCTCGACGTGCTCGCCGATGCGTGCCAGGAACTCGGGATGCCGGCGCTCCTCTGTTACGGCGCCACCGAGCGGAACGGCGGACGCGACGAGGCCCGCCGCGGCCTGGACGAGTGCCGGCGCTTCATCCGGGAGAACCGGCGGCCCCTGGTGCGTGGCCTCGTGGGCCTCCACGCGTCGTTCACCGTTTCCGACGAGACGATCCGGGACGCCGCGTCTCTCTGCGCCGATGTGGGGACCGTGGTGCACGTGCACATGGCGGAAGACATCGCCGACGTGGAGGACGCCCGGCGGCGCGGCTACGAAGGCCCGCTGGAGCGGCTCGCTGCGCTGGGGGCGCTCCCGGCGGGCTCGATCCTCGCGCATGGCGTGCACCTCACGACCGCGCAGGTGCGGGACGCGGCGGAGCGCGGCTGCTGGCTGGTGCAGAACCCGCGCTCGAACCGCGGGAACCGGGTGGGTTATCCGGCAGCGCTCCGCGCGAGCGAGCGGGTGGCGCTGGGCACCGACGGTTTTCCGTCGGACGGCGCGGCGGAGCTGGACGCGCTGCTCGAAGGGACGCGCGAGCAGGGCGAGGACCCGCCCGTGGCCGCGGCGCGTGCCGAGGCCGGACACGCGCTGTTCGCCGAGCGGTTCGGGCCGATCCCCGCCCCCGCGGCGGTGAGCGACGGGACACTCGAGGATATCAACCGGGAGGCCGCCGCCGAGGCGCGGCGCCTCTGGGAGCGGATGGCACGCCTGTGACGACACTCGATGCCGAGACCGCGATCGCCGATCGCGGCACCTACGACCGCGCCGTAGCACACCTGCGCGCCGCGAAGGTGGCGCTGCCGACCTTCGCCCAGCTCGCGGACCCGGCGACCATCCCCGACGCGGTCCTCCGGTCGCTGGCGGGGGTGGACCCCGACGCGGCCGACCCGCGCAACCTCTTCCGGGTGCACTGGTACGACGACGCGGCTCGCGCGGGGAGGGTGGAGGTGCCGGAACACGTCGTGCTCGCACCGGCGCTCACCGGCGTGCCCTCGCCCATCGTCGTCGCACTCGGCGACCGCTTCCCGCTGATCCGCGCGCACAAGGTCCTGGCGGCGTACGCCTGCCTCGCCCCGCGCCTCGTCACGGGGCGGTTCGACCCGGCGGCGCAGAAGGCGCTCTGGCCGTCCACCGGCAACTACTGCCGCGGCGGCGTGGCCATCTCGCGGATCATGGGGTGCCGCGGCGTGGCGATCCTCCCGGCGGGGATGAGCGCCGAGCGGTTCCAGTGGCTGGAGCGGTGGGTGGCCGACCCGTCGGACATCGTGCGCACGCCGGGGACGGAGAGCAACGTCAAGGAGATCTACGACGCGTGCCGCGAGCTCTCGCGCGACCCGGCGAACGTCGTGCTCAACCAGTTCAGCGAGTTCGGCAACCATCTTGCGCACTACACGGTCACGGGCCCGGCGCTCGGCCGGGTCTTCGAGGCCGCGAAGAAGGGGTGGCCCGCCCGCCGGCTGGCGGCGTTCGTCTCGGCCACCGGTTCGGCGGGGACGATCGGCGCCGGCGACTGGCTCAAGGAGCGCTACGGCGCGCGGATCGTCGCGGTGGAGGCGCTCGAGTGCCCGACGATGCTCTACAACGGTTTCGGCGAGCACAACATCCAGGGCATCGGCGACAAGCACATCCCGCTCATCCACAATGTGATGAACACCGACGTCGTGGTGGCGGTGTCGGACCGCAGCACCGACGCGCTGGGCGTCTTCTTCGACGCCGACGAGGGGAAGCGCTACCTGGCCGAGCGGCGCGGCGTGGACCCTGCCGTGCTGGTTCTCCTGCCGGCGTTCGGCCTCTCGAGCATCTGCAACGTGCTCGCCGCCATCAAGACGGCGAAGGCGCTGGGCCTCGGAGAGGACGACGTCATCGTGACGGTGGCGACCGACGGCGCCGCACTGTACGCGTCGGAGCGGGAGAAGGCGCTCGCCCGCTACTTCGGCGGGACGTTCGACGCGCGCCGCGCCGAGGCGACCTACGCCGAGCACCTTCTCGGCGCCGGCACGGAGCACGTCCTCCCGCTCACGCCGACGGACCGGATGCGGATCTTCAACCTCGGCTATTTCACGTGGGTCGAGCAGCAGGACGTGCCGCTCGCCGACTTCGTCGCCCGGCGGGACCAGGCGTTCTGGCGCGGCCTGAGGGCGCGGATCCCCGCCTGGGACGCGCGCATCGCGGAGTTCAACGGCCGCACGGGGCTCGCGTGACGCACCCACGGCAGGCATGGGCGGACGCGCCGAGGCGCTACCTCGCGTGAAGCCGACAGCCTCCACCCTCGTCTGCGCAGGGTGCGGATGGACGGCACCCTCTCCCGAGGAGATGCGCTACCCGTTCCGGTGCCCGAGGTCCGGGCGCGGGGACGCCGATCACGTCGTGACCAGGAAGCTGGACCCGTTCCGCGTCGAGTTCGCGCGGGGGGACGATCCGAACCCCTTCATCCGCCACCGCGAGATGCTGCACTCGTGGCACCTGGCGCGGCGCCGCGGGCTCACGGACGATGCTTACGTGGAGCTGGTGCGGCGGCTCGCCGCGGCCATCGCGGCGGTGGACGGGCACGGGTTCCGCACCACGCCCTTCGGCCGCGGCGAGGCCCTGAGCGACCGGCTGGGGTTCGAATCGGTCGGCGGCGTCTGGGTGAAGGACGAGACGGGGAACGTCTCCGGCTCGCACAAGGCGCGCCACCTGATGGGGATCCTGCTGTACCTGGAGGTGGTGGAGCGGCGGGAGCGGCCGCCGCTGGCCATCTCGAGCTGCGGGAACGCGGCGCTCGCCGCGGCCGTCCTGGCGCGCGCGGTGGAGAGGCCCCTCCGGGTCTTCGTCCCGACGGACGCTGAAGCGGCCGTGTTGGAGCGGCTCCAGTCCCTCGGTGCGGCCATCGAGAGTTGTCCGCGGGAGCCGGAGCTGGCTGGCGACCCGTGCATTCACCGGTTCCACCGCGCGCTGGAAGGAGGGGCGCTCCCCTTCTGCTGTCAGGGGAAC
>JBEKGT010000200.1:0-4672 GCA_050012655.1 Gemmatimonadales bacterium
GAGGCCGATCGCCGAGGCGAGCGGAAGCCCGACGAGCGGCACGGCGACGCAGAGGATCATCAGCAGGATGAGGGCCAGGTCCATCACCCTCGATGGCGGCGAGGAGGTCTCCACGGCCGGAGAGGGTGTCCCCAGGAAGACGCGCTGGCCGACCCACAGGAACCAGGCGAACGCCAGCACGCTCTCGAGCAGCAGCACCACGGCGACGAGGAGTCCCGTCCCGCCGAGCTGCACCGCGCCGGAGATGAGGGTGAACTTGCTCCAGAACCCCGCGAACGGCGGCACGCCCGTGACCGTCAGCGCGCCGACGAGGAAACCGACCGCGGCCACCGGCTGGCGCCGCAGCACCCCGCTCAGGTCGCCGATCCGCCGCGTGCCGCAGGCGTAGCTCAGCGTCCCGGCCGCGAGGAAGAGAAGGCCCTTCCCCGCCCCGTGGGCGAGGATGTGGAGGGCGGCGCCCTGCGCGGCCAGCGGCGAGCCCGCGGCGCCCAGCGCGGCGCCGATGAACACGTACGAGAGCCCCGCGATGGTCGAGAGGGCGAGCAGGCGCTTGAGGTCGGTCTGGTAGAAGAACTGCGCCACCGAGACCACGAGCGTGAGCACCCCCATCACCAACGCGAGCGTCACGGCGCCGGCGGGGAGCGACGAGGGGACGCCGGCCCCGCCGCCGGAGGCCGTCACGACCCGCAGCAGGAGGTACGCACCCGCGTTCACCATCGACGCGGCGTGCAGGTAGGCGCTCACCGGGCTCGGCGCCACCATCGCGTCGGGGAGCCAAGTGTGGAAGGGCACCTGGCCCGACTTCGCCCACGCGCCGACGAAGAGGAGCACGCACAACACCGTGGCGAGCCCCATGCGACCGCCGGCGCCGAGCTGCGCGATCGCGGCGAAGTCCACCGACCCCGTGACGGCGAGGAGGATGATGATGCTCGCGAGGAGGGCGAGGCCACCACCCCCCGTCATCAGGAACGCCTTGTACGCCGCCGCGAGCGCGCCGTGCTCCTCCTGGTAGTAGCCGATCAGCGCCCACGAGCAGAGGGTGGTGATCTCCCAGAAGAGGAAGAGCTGGAGCAGCGTCGCCGAGGTGACGAGCCCCGACATCGCGCCGACGAAGAGGAGCATCCAGAAGTAGAAGCTGCGGCGGTCGTCGCTCGAGGGGATCTCGCGGTTCCGCGGCCCCACGTACGCCGAGGCGTACAGGATGCACGCCACGCCGATGAGCGCGTTGGCGAGGAGGACGAGGCTCGCGAGGGCGTCGAGGCGGAAGCCGAAGAGCGCGACGGGGTGCGCCAGTACCCGGTCCACCACCGCCAGCCCGCCGAGGGGCACCGACGCGCCGCCGATCCCATGCGCCGCCACCATCCAGACCGCGACCACCGCGACCACGACCGCCGTCGCGATCGCGATGGTATCGGCGGCCCGGCGCGGCGCGGCGCGGACGAGCAGCGCGCCCGCGAGGGGGACGATGACGAGGAGGAGGAATCCCCACACCACGGCGTCAGACATGGACAGGCGCCTCCGCGAGGGCGGCGGTCAGCAGCACGAACAGGTCGTCCGCGGCGCGGGCGACCGGTGGGGTGAGCGGCGCGCCCGGCGTCAGGCAAGCCGGCGCGATGCCCACGATCCAGGTCGGGATAGCGCGCTCGGCAAGCAGCTCGGCGAGCAGCCGCAGCGAGGCGCGGTGCGTGTCCGGGGACCGGCCGACGAGTGCGCCGGCGCCGGCGAGGCACCAGGTGCCCGGCTCGCCGGTGCCGGCGGCGGCATCGAGGAACACGACCGGACGCCCTTCCACGGCCGACAGCGGGCCGAAGTAGTTCTCGGGAACACTCCCGGCGTCTATCACCCGTTCAGGGAAGCGGCCCGCGAGACGGCCTGCGATCAGCGCGCCCACCGCGTCGTCGCCGCACAGCGGGTGGCCCACGCCGACGAGGAGCGCCCCCTCGTCGGCCACCAGGGTGGTGAGCCTGTCCGCGTCGGGGTGCGTCATCGCCTCACCACGCCGGCTCGATCCGTCCGAGCGCGGCCAACTCCTCGTAACTGAACACCGGCCCGTCGATGCAGACGTAGCGGTCCACCACCACGCAGTGCCCGCACTTCCCCACGCCGCACTTCATGTGGCGTTCCAGCGTCCCGAGGACCCGCTCGGGCGCCAGGCCGATGCGCTCCACCAGCTCGCGGCCGCCGTTCTCGATCATAATCGGCGGCCCGCACAGGAAGGCGCTGGCGCGCTCGGGGACGATCCCTGCCTGGTCGAACAGCTTTGTGATCAGGCCGACGCAGCGCGGCGGGTGCTCCTCGCGCGCCCAGCAGTCGTCGGCGCGGTCGGCGCTCAGGTGGATCTCGACCCCCTGGCGCTCGTAGTCGGGCCACTGCCAGCCGTAGAGCATCTCGCCGGGGCAGCGCGACCCGTGCAGCAGCACGATGCGGCCGAAGTCGCTCCGCCGGAGCAACGCCTCCCAGTACAAGCCTCGCAGCGGCGCGAGGCCGCACCCGCCGCCGACGAAGAAGAGGTCCCGCCCGCGGTGGGCATCGAGGTCGAAGTGGTTCCCGAACGGGCCCCGCACGCCGACCACGTCCCCGGCCTTCGCGGCGACCAGCATCCCCGATACCACGCCGTTGTCGCGGATGGTGAGGTAGAGCGCGCCGGGCATCCCGCCGGGGGAGGAGATGGAGATCGGCACCTCGCCTCCGCCGAATGCCGTCACCTGCAGGAACTGGCCGGGGAGGTAGTCGAGGTCCCCGCGCTCCAGGCTGAGCGTCACCATCCGCCTCGTCCCCGCCGCGGGGTCGGGGGCGATCTCCTCGCGGACCTCGAGGACACGGACGGGCCGCGGGACGTAGAGGTCGCTGGCGTCGTGCACGGGCTGCGTGGCCACGGCCATCGGTCACGCTCCTTTCGCGGCGGGGGCCGCCGGAGCGGCGCCCACCAGCACGTCGGTCATCCGCTGGGACACCACGTCTATGCCGATCCCGCCCAGGCACACCTGCACGCACCGGCCGCAGCCGGTGCAGCCGAGGGTGCCGACGCGGGCCACGAACTGCCATGAGAGCTTGTGGAAGAAGCGCGTGCGGCAGCGCTTGCCGCAGGTGTCGCGCGGGTACGAGCCGCCATACTGCCGGACGAATCCGGCGAGCTGGCAGCTGTCCCGCAGGCGCAGGCGCTCGAACATCCCTTCGGCGCGTGGGGCCGTGGGGCCGCCGGGCACCGCCGGCTCGGGGCCGTCCGGCTCCGGCAGCGTGCCGGCGCCGGCCTCGGGCGCGTCCACGACGTTGAAGCAGTTGCAGGTCGGGCAGACGAAGGCGCAGCCGCCGCACTCCACGCACCGCTCCCCCAGCTCCGCCCAGAACGCCTCGGGGAGCCGGCCCTGCGACACCATCCGGCCCGCCGCCATGGACTGCACCCGCCGGGCGCTGTGGCGATGGAACGTCTCCACCACGCCGGCGATGCGCTCCTCCCGCTCCGCCACCTGCCGCTCGTCGGCGGGGACAAGCGCCGTGGCGAAGCGCTCCGCCAGCGCCCTGCCCTTCGCGCTGCCGACCTCCACCAGCCAGCCGCGCGAGAGCTCGGTGAGCTGCCAGTCGTAGCCCGCGTCGAGCGCCGGACCGCCCTTGCAGCAGACGCACATGCACGTCTCGGCGGGGTTCTGGCACACCACGCTGAGGATGGTGGTCCGCTCGCGCCGGGCCATGAACGGCCCATCAGCCACGTCGGGGCGGCCGATCGTCTCCCCGGAGAAGAAGCGGGTGAGCTGCGCCAGGCCCGCCACATCGCAGCTTCGGATGCCGAAGAAGACCGTCTCGCGCGGCTCGTCCCCGCCGTCCACCGGCTGGCCGCCCGGGAGCCGGTAGCGGGCGAGCCGCTCCGGCGTCGGGAGGAACCACCGCTTGGGGGGCTCCAGCGCGTTGACGTAGTCGCGGCAGAGGTCGGCCGCGTGCTGGACCGGCCGGAAGTACACGTCGTCGCCGCGGCGGACCGGGCCGATCAGCGTGCGCTCCGTCGCCAGCCGGTCGAGGATCCCGTCGAGCGCCTCGGCGCTCACCCAGTAGCGCGCATCAGACACGGTCGTCTCCTACTGCCGGCCGATGCGCACCGCGCGCGGCCGGAAGACGGGGATGCGGAGACAGGGGTCCACCTCGAGCGCGCCCAGCGCCGTGCCGGCGCGCTCCCAGCAGTGCATCGGGATCGCGGCGGTGCCGGGGGCGGCGTGCGGATCGGTCCGCACCGCCAGCGTCAGGCCGCCGTTGTCGCTCTCCAGGCGCACCGTCCAGCCGTGGCGCACCTCGAGGGCCTTCGCGTCCGCCGGATTGATGGTGACCCACCCGGCCGGGAAGTCGGTGCGGAGCCCCCACGCCTCGCGCCGCGCGGTGACCGTGGCGCCCACCAGGGGGTGCATGCCCCAGAGCGTCGCGCCGTCGAGCGCGGCGACGAGGGGGTACGCCGCGGTCGGAACGTCCGCAGCCGGGCCGTCGGGCCCCAGGGCGAAATCACCCGCTCGGGGCGCGGGGACCTTCCCGCCGCCGAGGGACGCGGTCAGACGGCGCGCGACCTCGCCCTCCGACAGATCCGACGGCGCCGCGCTCGCGACCTCGAGCGTGCGGCGCGTGCCGTCCGCGGCGAGTAGGGTGCCCGCCTTCTCCGCCAGCAGCGACCCGGGCAGGACGACGTCCGCGG
>JBEKGT010000201.1:0-4665 GCA_050012655.1 Gemmatimonadales bacterium
GGCCACGAGATGCTCGGCGTCGTCGTCGGTCCAGTCGCCGGGGCGCAGGACCCCGCGCCGCCGCCGCCGCCGCTTCAGCGCCCGCTTCACGCGGTGCGCCGTGGCGCGGCCGAGGCTCCCGCTCGCCACGTACCCCACCAAGAGCCCGAAGGCGGCCCCGGCGGCCACGACCAGGAGGTCGAGGGTGGTGGTGCGGTCGGGCTCGGCGCGGCTGCGGGACACGGTGGCTCCGGTGGCAAGGGCGGACAGCCCCGACTACATTCTGTAACTCTGTCGAAACAGCGGTCCCATCGCAAGTTGCGAGCGTCCGACGCGCATGGCTGCAGATATTCGCCTCACCCTGCCCGACGGCTCCGAACGGACCGTCCCGGAGCGGACTGCCGCCCGGGCGGTGGCCGAGTCCATCGGCCCCCGGCTCGCCAAGGCCGCGGTCGCGGCGAAGCTCGACGGCGACATCGTCGAACTGGACCGCCCCCTAGCACACTCGGGCCGGTTCGAGGTCCTGACGGAGAAGAGTCCCGATGCGCTATACGTGCTGCGCCACTCGAGCGCGCACGTGCTGGCGACCGCCGTGCGCCGCCTCTTCCCGCAGGCGGGCATCGGCTTCGGCCCCCCGATAGACGACGGGTTCTATTACGACTTCGAGGTCCCGCGCCCCTTCACCCCCGAGGACCTCGAGCGGATCGAGGCGGAGATGCAGAAGGTCGTGGCGGCCGACGACCCCTTCGTGCGCGAGGAAGTCTCGCGCGAGGAGGCGCGCCGCCGCTTCGCCGGCGACCCCCTCAAGCTCGAGCGCCTCGAGGAGATCCCGGACGGCGACGTCATCTCGGTCTACCGGTCCGGCGCGTTCGAGGACCTGTGCCGCGGGCCGCACCTGCCGGCGACGGGGCGCATCAAGCACGTCAAGCTGCTGCACGCCGCCGGGGCGTACTGGCGCGGCGACGAGCGGCGCCAGATGCTCCAGCGCATCTACGGCACCGCCTGGTTCAGCAAGCAGGACCTCGAGGCCTACCTGCACCGGCTCGAGGAGGCCAGGAAGCGCGACCACCGCGTCATCGGCAAGGCGCTCGACCTCTTCTCGATCCAGGAGGACGTCGGCCCGGGGCTGATCTTCTGGCACCCGAAGGGCGCGATGGTCCAGCACCAGCTGCGCCGCTTCGTGGAGGACGCGCTCCTCGCGCGGGGCTACGAGCTCGTGTTCACCCCGCACATCACCCGCGAGCAGCTTTTCATCAAGTCCGGCCACCTCCCGTACTACGAGGAGAACCAGTTCCCGGCCATGGCAGCGGCGGCGGGCGACGCGGAGGACGTGCGGTACCGCGTCAAGCCGATGAACTGCCCGCTCCACATCCTGATCTACAAGAGCCAGCAGCGGAGCTATCGCGACCTGCCCGTGCGCCTGGCCGAGGTCGCCAACGTCTACCGGAACGAGCGCTCGGGGACGCTGCACGGCATGCTCCGGGTGCGCGGCCTGACGATGGACGACGGCCACCTCTTCCTCCGCCCCGATCAGATCCAGGACGAGATCGCGCTGGCGCTGGAGCTGGTGGACTTCGTGCTGCGGCAGACCTTCGGCATCGCCTACCGCCTCGACCTCGCCACCCGGCCGGCGGCGGAGAAGCTCGGCGACGACGCTGTCTGGGACCAGGCGGAGGCGGCCCTCAAGGGGGCGCTGGAGCACCTCGGGCTCACCTACCGGCTCGACGTGGGGGGCGGCGCGTTCTACGGCCCCAAGATCGACGTCAAGTTCGACGACGCGATCGGGCGCGAGTGGCAGGGCGCCACCATCCAGCTCGACTTCAACCTGCCGGAACGCTTCGAGCTGGAGTACACCGGCGCCGACAACAAGCCGCACCGCCCCGTGATGATCCACCGGGCGATCTTCGGCACGCTGGAGCGGTTCGTCGGCTTCCTCATCGAGCATTTCGCGGGCGCGTTCCCGCTGTGGCTGGCGCCGGAGCAGGTGCGGGTGCTGCCGATCACCGACGCGCAGCTCGACGCGGCGCGCGCGCTCCACGCGAAGCTGCGGGCGGCGGGGATCCGCTCTCACGTGGACGAGCGGAACGAGACGCTGAACTACCGCATCCGCGACGGGGAGCTGATGAAGGTGCCCTACCTCGCGGTGGTCGGCGGCCGTGAGGCGGAGGCCGGGGCCGTGGCGGTGCGCGCCCGCGGCGCCGGCAACAAGCAGGACGTGATGGCGCAGGACGCCTTCGTGGCCACCTTGGCCGAGAACATCCGAACCCGAGCGAGGGTCCCCTGATGGCCGATCCGACCACCACGCCCGTCATCCTCAGTGCGGCGCGCACGCCCATCGGGAAGTTCCTGGGCACGCTGGCGGGCGTGACCGCCCCCAGGCTCGGCGCCATAGTGGTGCGGGAGGCGCTGCGGCGCGCGGGCATCCCCGACAGTGCTGTGGACGAGGTGATCCTCGGGAACGTGGTGCAGGGGGGCGTGGGCCAGGCGCCGGCGCGCCAGGCGACCATCGCCGCCGGCCTTCCCGGCAGCGTCCCCGCGCTCACCGTCAACAAGGTGTGCGGGTCGGGCCTCAAGGCAGTGATGCTCGGCGCGCAGGCCATCAAGGCGGGCGATGCGCAGGTGGTCGTGGCAGGCGGGATGGAGTCTATGTCGAACGCGCCCTTCTACGTCTTCGGGATGCGGGGCGGCGTGAAGCTCGGGAACCAGAACCTGGTGGACGGCGTGATTCACGACGGGCTCTGGTGCTCGTTCGGTAACTGCCACATGGGCGCCTACGCGGAGTACACCGCCCAGAAGGCGCAGGTCTCCCGCGGGGAGCAGGACCGCTTCGCGTTCGAGAGCCACCAGAAGGCGGTCGCCGCCCAGGACGCAGGGAGGTTCGCGGCCGAGATCGTGCCGGTGGAGATCCCCGACCGGAAGGGCACCGTCACCGTTTCCGTGGACGAGGCGCCGCGGCGCGACACCACGATCGAGGCGTTGGCCAAGCTGAAGCCGGCATTCGTGAAGGACGGTGGGTCGGTGACGGCGGGGAACGCGCCCGGCCTGAACGACGGGGCAAGCGCGCTGGTCGTCGCATCGCTCGCCTTCGCGAAGGCGAACGGGCTCGAGCCGCTCGCGCGTATCACCGCATATGCCACCGGCGGCGGCGAGCCGAGGGACCTCTTCTTCGCACCCATCCTCGCCGTGCGGAACCTGATGCGGAAGGCGGGCACGTCGATCGGCGACTACGACCTGATCGAGGCCAACGAAGCATTCGCAGTGCAGGCCCTCGCCGACGGCGCGGCCCTCGGCTGGAATTGGGCGCGCGTGAACGTGAACGGCGGCGCTGTCGCGCTCGGGCACCCTATCGGTGCCAGCGGCGCCCGCGCCCTCACCACGCTGCTGTACGCCATGCAGGACCGCGGCAAGGCGACCGGCCTCGCCACCCTCTGCCTCGGCGGCGGCAGTGCCGTCGCCCTTTCCGTGGAGCGGATCTGATGATGCTCGCCTCCTCCCGCGCCCTCGCGCTCCCGGCGATGCGCGCCCGGGCGCTCGCCGCCCTCGCCGGCGCGCTCGCCGTCGCCCTCGCCTCGCAGGTCGCGGTCCCGCTCCCGGGCACCCCGGTCCCGATGACGCTGGCGCCGCTGGCGGTGGCGCTGGTGGGCGGGCTCCTCGGCCCGCGCACCGGTGCAGCGTCGCTGGCGGTCTATCTCCTCCTCGGCGCCGCCGGCCTGCCGGTCTTCACGCCCCTCGGCCTCCCCGGCGCGGCGCGGCTCTTCGGCCCGACGGGCGGCTACCTCCTCGCCTATCCGGTCGCGGCGGCGCTGGTCGGGCTGGTCACGGCGCGGGGGACCGGCTGGGTGCGTGCGCTCGGCGGCCCGGCTCTCGGCCTGCTGGCGATATACGCCGGCGGCGCGGCGCAGCTCCTCGTCCTGACGGGGGGCGCGCGGGCCGCGCTGGCGCTGGGGGCGCTGCCATTCGTGGCGGGCGACCTCCTCAAGGCCGGCGTCGCGGCGCTGGTGCTGCGGCGCTTCGCGGCGCCCTGCGCCGCCCTCCGCTGAGCCCGCGGTGAAGCGCGCGGGCGTGGTGGGCGCGGGGACGATGGGCAACGGCATCGCCCACGTCTTCGCCCAGCACGGGTGGTCGGTGACGCTGGTGGACGTCGCGGCGCCCCTCCTCGAGAAGGCGCTCGGCATCATCCGCGGCAACTTCGACCGGCAGATCAAGAAGGGTGCGGCGACCGCCGAGCAGCGCGACGCGGCGCTCGGCCGCATCACGACGGGCACCGACCTCGGCGCGCTGGCGGACTGCGACCTCATCGTGTAGGCGGCGTCGGAGCGGGAGGAGCTCAAGTTCGCGCTGTTCGCGGACCTGGACCGTGTCGCGGGTCCGGACGCGATCCTCGCCAGCAACACCAGCTCCATCTCGATCACGTCCCTCGGGGCGCGCACCAGGCGGCCGGAGCTGGTGATCGGGATGCACTTCATGAACCCCGTGCCGGTGATGCAGCTCGTCGAGGTGATCCGGGGCCAGGCCACCTCGGACACGACCACGCTCCTGGTGATGGACGTGGCGCGCGAGCTGGGCAAGACGCCCGTCGAGGTGAGTGACTACCCGGGCTTCGTGGCGAACCGCGTCCTGATGCCGATGATCAACGAGGCGGTGTTCTGCCTGATGGAGGGCGTCGCCAGCGCGGAGTCCATCGAC
>JBEKGT010000202.1:0-4646 GCA_050012655.1 Gemmatimonadales bacterium
CATCAGGTGCAGCGACCAGCCCCCGAGCCACGCCGCCAGGGCGGCCACGAGCACCGTCGCGAGCAGCCCCGGCCACGCACCCTGCCCGCCGCCGGCGGGCACCCCGTCCGCGAGGAGCGCGCCCGCGGCCGCCGCCGGTGGCCCCCAGTCGGGGTACCGCGCCGCCCCGATCGGCAGCGTCTCCAGGGCGAACAGCTCCAGCAGCGCGCCGGCCAGCAGCCCGATCATCGGGTGGCCGAGGATCCAGCCCCCCACGAACGCCGCCACGAGCGGCCGCGACGTCATCGCCTGGGGCACCGTCACGAGGTCCACGCCGACCACCACGCCGACGGCCGTGACGCCGGCGAGCTCGCCGGGGCTCATGCGAAGACCTCCAGGGGCACCGGCGCGGCGGTGGGAACGTCCTGCGCCGTGACGGATACGCCCGTCGCCGCGAGCGCGCGCAGCGCCGCGGCCTCCTCGTCGGTCAGGTAGACGAACCGCAGGCGCTCGGTGCGCCCGGGGCGGAAATGGACCCCGCCCACGTTCACCCGGCGCACCGACGGCGCGGCCGCGCAGAGCGCCGCCATCGTGGCGATGTCGCCCACGAGCACGATCCCCGTTCGCGGCTCGGCCTCCCACGCGCCGACCTGCGCCGCCGCCTCCGCCACCGAGGCGAAGCGCACGTCCACCGACGCCGGGACACCCATCCGGTAGAGCTCCTGCTCCCAGTCGCTGGCGCGGATCACGTCGTCCACCAGGGCGATGAAGCCCGCCTTGAGGGACTGCCCCCAGCCGACGACGACCTGTCCATGGATCAGGCGGTCGTCGATCCGGAAGAGCGCCACGCTCACCGGCCGACCTCGCGCACCGCGTCCCTCCCCGCGGCCGCCGCCCGCGCCGCGGCGGCGTCGAGGGGCTCCTCCCGGTGGAAGACGAAGTCGAGGAGCATCGCCAGGTTCACCCCCGCCACGACGCGCATCCCGTCCCGCCCCCGCGCCACCGTCGCCGCGGCCGCCGTGCACGATCCGCCCGGGAGGTCGGTGAACACCAGCGCGCGCACGGGGGGCTGCCCCGCGGCCGTCTCGATCAAGCGCGCCAGCGCCGCGCGGTCGGTCCCGACGTTCGACAGGGCCACCAGGCCGCCGTCATCGCCGACGATCGCGCGCACCGCCCCCACGAGGGCCGCAGCGAGGTCCGCATGCGTCACGACGACGCCGCGGACCGGCTCACTCATAGTCCTCCTCGAGGTACCCGCGGATCTGCCGCTGCTTCTGCATCTGCTCGATCAGTCGGTCGTTGAACTCCCGCGCGGAGTCCACGCCGCTGAAGCGGAGGAGGTGCCGCATCGCCACGATCTCGGAGATGACGGTGATGTTCTTCCCCGGGTTGAGCGGCACCACGACCTTGGTGAGGGCCACGTCGAGGATCTTCGTCTCCTCGCCGTCGAGCCCGGTGCGGTCGTAGGCGCGGGTGCTGTCCCAGTCGTCGAGCTGCACCACGACCTCGACCCGCTTCTGCTGCCGCACCGCGCGGATGCCGAACAGGGCGCGAATGTCGATGAGGCCGATCCCGCGGATCTCCATGAAGTGCCGCGCGGCGTCGTGGCCCCGGCCGATCAGCATGTCCTGGCCGAGGCGCCGCACGTGCACGACGTCGTCGGCCACGAGCCGGTGGCCGCGCTCGACGAGGTCGAGGACGCACTCGCTCTTGCCGATGCCCGAGCGGCCGATGAAGAGGAGGCCCACGCCATACACGTCCGCCAGCGAGCCGTGGATCACCGTGTGCGCCGCGAACGCCTCCTCGAGGTACGGCCGCATCCGGTGGTAGAAGGTCGAGGTCTTGAGCGTCGTGCGGATCACCGCGACGTCGTGCTGCGCTGCCAGTTCGATCAGCGCGGACGGCGCCTGCTGCCCCTTCGTCACGAAGAGGCACGGGAAGGTGTAGGAGAAGAGCGTCTCGAGGGCCTGGCGCTGGCCCAGCTCCTCGAGCGACTCGAGGTACGTGATCTCCGTCTCGCCGAGCACGTACAGACGCCCGCCGGTGAAGCGCGGGGTGAAGCCCGCCAGCACCAGGCCGGGGCTCGACATCTCGCTCCCGGGCAGCGCGCGGTCCAACCCCGATTCCCCGGTCAGCACATCGAGCCGGAGTTGTTCGGACTTGGCCTCGAGGAGGTCCCGGACCTTCACGGGTTCCGTGGCTACTTCTCCTTCCTGGTCCCGTCGCGGCGGCGGCTGGCCGGCTTCGTGTCGAGCTGGCGGCGGATCTTCGCCGCCGCGCGATCGAGCGCTGTCCGGTGGTCGTGGGCGTCCGCGCCCGCCACAAACACCGCGTTCCGCGCGGCGTGCAACCGGATCTCCGCCGTGGCCCGCTGGTGCTCGAGGTCGAACTCCACCTGGGCCCGCGTCGGCCGGTGGGCGCGCTTCGCCAACCGGGCGACGACGGCCTCCGCGCGCTCCCGCAGGGCCTCGGGGACCTCCTCGTGCCGCGATGTGATCGTCACCAGCATCTCAGGTTCCCTCCGGGCGGCGCCACGCGGCGACCGCCTCCTCGAGGTGATGTGCCGTCTCCTCCGCCGCACGCGACCACGGCAGCGTCTCGGCGAAGGCGCGCGCCCCGCGGCCCAGCCGCGCGCGCAGCGCGGCGTCGCCGGCCAGGGTCCCGAGCGCCGCGCCCAGCGCATCCGCGTCGCCGTGCGGGACGAGCAGGCCGGTCTCGCCCGAACGCACCGACTCCCGCAGGCCGGGGCTGTCGGAGGCCACCGCCGGCGTGCCGCACGCCGCCGCCTCGACGTTCGTGATGCCCCACCCCTCCTTCGGTGACGGGAACACCACCGCCCACGCCTGCCGGTACAGCTCCACCTTCCGCTCCTCGCTCACAAACCCGAGGAACGTCACGGCGTCGCCCTGGCCCTCCGCCGCCGCGGAACGCTCCAGCCGCGGCCGGTCGTCGCCACTCCCCGCCACCAGCAGTCGCGCGCGCGGCACCGCGCCGGACCGCCGCAGACCGGCCACCGCGCGGATCGCGGTGTCCAACGCCTTATAACGCTTCAGCCGCCCGACGTACAGGAAGGTCGGCTCCGCGGCCCGCGCCACCGCCGGATCAGGGTGGAAGCGTACCGTGTCCACGCCGGGGTGGATCACCCGGATCGCCTCGCGTGCGAAGCCCCGAGCCACGAGGTCGTCCCTGGTCGTGCCGCTGATCGCGTGGACCCACGCCCTCCGGTACGCCGCGGGCATCGGCCGCTCGGCCGCCCACACCACCGCCGCCATCGGCCAGCTCACCTCCCGGAACGCCGTGGTCCCGAAGAGGTGCGGCACCAGGAGCACGAACGGCCCCTCCCAGCGGCGCGGGAGGAAGAGCGGCACCTTGTTCACGTCCTCGACCACCACGTCGGGCCGCACACGCGCTGCCAGCCGAGCGAACGCCCCCGCGCCGCCGACCGCGAAGCCGTAGCGCCCCCCGACCCGGTGCACCGTCATCCCGTCGAGCTCGGCCTCCGCCGCGGCGCCGGCGTACCCCGAGCAGAGCAGGTGGACTTCGTGGCCCGCGGCGGCGAGGCGGCCGAAGATCTCGTGCAGGTGCACCTCCGCCCCACCCGCCTGCGGATTGGTGCGATCCTGCCAGTTCACGACCAGAACCCTCACAGGCGCCCCCGCTCGCGCGCCACCCGGTCGAGGATCCCGTTCACGAATCCCGGCGAGCGCGCCGCGCCGAACCACCGCGCCAGCCGGATCGCCTCGTCGATCACCACCTTCACCGGCACCACGCCCTCGTCCAGCTCGGCGAGCGCCAGCCGGAGGACGTTGCGGTCCACCACTGCGAGACGCTCGAGGCGCCAGTTCTCCGCCGCCTCCTGCAGCACGGCGTCGAACCGCTCCCGTCCCCGCAGCACCTCCTCCGCCAGGTCGAGCGCGCGCGCCTCCACCGGCGGACGCGAGCCGTGCGCGGCGCAGATCGCCGCGAAGAAGGCGCGCGGGTCCTCGTGCCCCTCCCCCGCCTCGTCCCAGGCATAGAGCAGCTGCAGCGCCAGCGCCCGCGCGCGGGTCTCAGCGCGGATCGGCATCGGCCCGCGGCAATGCGGTGGCCGCATCGAGCGCCGCGGCGACGGCCTCGTACCCCTTGTTCCCCGCGTCGCCCCCCGAGCGCGCCAGCGCCTGCGCCAGCGTGTCGCACGTCAGCAACCCGAACCCCACCGGCACGCCATAGTGCAGCGCGACGTCCATGAGCCCCCGCGAGGCCTCTCCCGCCACGTAGTCGAAGTGCGCGGTCTCCCCGCGGATCACCGCACCCAGTGCCACCACCGCCGCGTAGCCGCCGCGCGCCGCCAGCACGCGCGCCGCGAACGGCAGCTCCCACGCCCCCGGGACCCGCACCACGTCCACCGCTGCCGCCGGAACGCCCCGCTCGCGCAGGCACGCCTCAGCCCCGGCCAGCAGCCGCTCCGTCACCGTCTCGTTGTAACGGCTCACGAGGACCCCGACTCGACCTGCCGGGACCCGGGGGGAAGACGTCATCGCAGACCTCAATGGGCGAGGAGGTGGCCGAGCTTGTCCCGCTTGGCGTCGAGGTACCCGCTGTTCTCGTCGCTCCGCGGCGGTACGATCGGCACCCGCTCGACGATGTTCAGGCCGTACCCCTCAATGCCGACAAGTTTCATCGGATTA
>JBEKGT010000203.1:0-4643 GCA_050012655.1 Gemmatimonadales bacterium
AGGGTGTCCCCGATCACGGAGGGCTCGGAGAGCGCTGCACCGGGTAGTGCTGCGGCACCTCCCAACCGACGACGGCGCCGAGCAGGGCACCCGCCATCACGTCGGTTGGGAAGTGCTCGCGGGCCACCACCCGCAGCACCCCGACGACCGCCGCCGCGGAGATCAGTGCGACGACGCCCCTGCTCCGCGCCCCGGCCATCCCGCGGCGCGACTGGATGGACCAGTATGCGAACGCCGCGGCCATCGCGCCGGTCGTGTGCCCGGAGGGGAACGAGAGGCCGGTGGCCGCGGAGGTGGAGGTGCCGGCGGCCGACGGGAGGTAGCGGGCTGGCCGCGGACGGGCGACGAGGACCTTGATCCAATTGTCGACGAGCGTCGCGGTGCCGATGGCCTGAGCAAAGACGGTGAGGTCCTCGCGCGCCACCCCCCAATCACCGTGGGCCTCGCGGGCGAGCAGGAGCCCCGCGCCGCCCAGCACGGCGATCTCGGTGACATTGCTCAGCGTCCCCCAGCCGGGGCGCACGGCGCCCACCGTCCCGCGGTCGATGGGCGGAAGGCTGGCGGGGTCGCACGGCGCGCAGGTGGTGTGCGGGAGGTGCCCGGCGAGGAGGATCGGCGCCACCGCCACAGCCGCCGTCGCGCCGAGGACCGCCCCCGCAGGCAGCAGCCGCGCGTCGAAGCGCAGGGCGCGCGCCTCCGGCGGCGCCTGCGCCAGAGCGGGGACGGCCCACGCCACCGCGACGAAACCCCGGAGGGCCGCACGTCGTAACTTGAGAACCGTCGCGCTCATCGGTAGAATTCGGCTTGCTCCTGAGAGGGGACACCGTGCCGACCGTACAGGCCGTTCAGCAGATCCCGTTGTTCGACAAATGCCGGGGCTTCACCCGCGCGAGGGAGGCCCAGGCCGCGGGCCTGTACCCGTACTTCACGCCGATCACCGAAGCGGAAGATACCGTCGTCACGATACATGGGAAGACCAAAGTGATGATGGGGTCGAACAACTACCTCGGCCTCACCCACCACCCCAAGGTGATCGAGGCGGCGCAGGCCGCCCTCCACAAGTACGGCTCGGGATGCACGGGGAGCCGGTTCCTCAACGGGAACCTCGACCTGCACGATCTCCTCGAGGCGCGGTTGGCGGAGTTCCTCCACAAGGAGGCGTGCCTCGTTTTCTCCACCGGCTACCAGGCGAACCTCGGCGTGGTGTCGGGGCTGCTCGGCAAGGGCGATGTCGCCTACCTCGACAAGCTCGACCACGCCTCGATCTTCGATGGCGCGTCCATGTCGAAGGCCCAGGTGGTGCGGTTCAATCACGGCGACCTCGCCAGCCTCGACAGGAAGCTGCAGGAGCCGGGGCGGCCGCAGGGCGCGATGGTGATGGTGGACGGCGTGTTCTCGATGGAGGGCGACATCGCCGACCTGCCGCATCTGGTGCCCCTGGCGAAAAAGCACGGGGTGGCGCTCGCGGTGGACGATGCGCATGCCATCGGCGTGCTCGGCCCGACGGGCGCGGGCACGGCGGAGCACTTCGGCCTCACCGACGAAGTGGACCTCATCGTCGGCACCTTCTCCAAGTCGCTGGCGTCCATCGGCGGCTTCGTGGCCGGCGCCGAGTACATCATCCACTACCTGAAGCACCACGCCCGGCCGCTGATGTTCACCGCCGCACTGCCGGCGTCGAACACCGCCGGCGTGCTCGCCGCGCTCGAGATCCTGCAGAGCGAGCCGGAGCGCCGCGCCGCGCTGTGGGAGAACACCAAGCGGATGGCGAACGGCCTGAAGTCCCTCGGCTTCGACATCGGCCCGAGCGAGACGCCGATCATCCCGGTACTCATCGGCCCGCTCGAGAAGACACTGGTCGTGTGGCGCAAGCTGTTCGACGCGGGCGTGTTCACCAACCCGGTCGTCCCTCCCGCGGTGCCGCCGTCCCAGTGCCGTCTCCGCACCAGCGTGATGGCGACGCACACGGCGGCGCAGGTGGACTTCGCGCTCGAGGCGTTCGCGGGCATCGCCAAGGCCGTCGGGGTCATCTGACCCCAGCCGCGGGGACCGCGCCCCGGGCCACGAGGCGCGATCTCCCGGCCCGTTCGAGCGCTTTCCCGGCCCCGGGCCGGAGCCGCGCGCCGCCACCCCGACCGGACGTTTCCCGGATGACCTCCCCCACTCCCGAGCAGGCCCCCACGACCGCCCCCCGCTGCGGGATCGCGGCCGCGTGAGAGCGCTCGTGACCGGCGCGACCGGCTTCGTCGGCGGCCACGTGGTGGAGGCGCTCACTCGACGCGGCGACGCCGTGACCGTGCTCGCGCGAAACGCGGAGCGGGCGGCGCCCCTCGCGCCCTTCGGCGTGCGCGTCGCGCTCGGCACCTTGGACGATGAGGCGGCCCTCGCCGCGGCGGTGCAGGACGCCGACGTGGTCTACCACCTCGCGGGGCTCACGTCCGGCACCGAGGCGGATCTCCAGCACGTCAACGCCGAGGGGACGCGCCGGCTCCTGCGTGCGGTGCGGGCCGCGGCGCCGGGCCTCCGGCGCTTCGTCCTCGTCTCATCGCAGGCAGCCCTTGGCCCCTCCCGTCCGGGGGAGCGGCTCGCCGAGGACGCGCCCTGCCGCCCGCTGACGGCGTATGGGCGGAGCAAGCTCGCGGGCGAGGCGGCGGTCCGCGCCACGGACGGGATTCCCTGGACGATCGTGCGGCCCCCCGCGGTGTACGGGCCGCGCGACCGCGAGTTCCTCAGGATGTTCGCGCTGATCCGCCGCGGCGTGGCGCCGGTCTTCGGCAGCGGCGCGCAGCAGCTATCCCTCGTCTGCGCACCCGACCTCGCGGAGGCGGTGGCGCGCGCGGGGACGGCGGAGGCGGCGGCGGGGCGGACGTACCACGCGGCGCATGCCGAGGTGGTGACGACCCGGGAGCTGGCCCTCGCGATCGGCGCGGCGCTCGGCCTCCGGCCGTTCGTGATCCCGGTGCCCGGCGCCGTGGCCACGCCGATCGTCTCGGCGATCGGGGCCCTCGCCGCGGCCCGCGGACGCGCCTCGGTCCTCAACCGCGACAAGATGGCGGAGTTCCTCGCGCCGGCGTGGCTGCTGGACGTGGGCGCCGCCGAGCGCGACCTCGGATGGCGCGCCGCGCTGGGGCTCGCGGAGGGCACCCGTCTCACCGCCGAGTGGTACCGACGTGAGGGGTGGCTCTCGTGAACCGGCGTGGCGTCCTCCCCATCGACCGGCTGACCCTCGGGTTCATCGTCCTCTTCGCTGCGATCCTCCTCTCCCACGCGGGCGAGGTGAAGGCGCTCCCCTGGCTTCTTCTGGGCGATGCGCTCGTGGTCGTCCTCGTCCTCCTCCTCCGGCGCCTCCCCGCCGAGGGCCTCGTGGCGGACGTCCTCGGCGGCGCCTATCCCCTGGTCCTCGCCAGCGCCTTCTACTGGCAGCTCGGCGACATGCACCGCGACATCGGGCGCCTCTACGATGCGCTCGTCCAGCGCTGGGAGCTGGCGCTCTTCGGCGCGCAGGTCAGCGCCACCTGGCACGTGCGGGCCCCATACCCGCTCCTCGCGGCCGTCCTGCACTTCTGCTACGGCTCGTACTACTGGATCCTGCTCATCGTCCCCTTGTGGCTGCTGATCCGCGGGAAGCGCGAGGCCTTCCGGCGCGCGGTGTTCTGCAGCGCGCTGGCGATGTACGTCTGCTTCCTGATCTTCGGGGTGTTCCCGGTGGCGGGGCCCTACTTCACCTTCCCGGCGCCGACGGGGGCGGTGGTGGACAACTGGCCGGCGCGGTACGTCTACTTCATGCTCGGCACCGGCACCTCGATCGGCACGGCGTTCCCCTCATCGCACATCGCAGTGTCGTGGGTGACCGTGTACGCCGCGTGGCGCGACGCGCGGCGCCTGGCGCTGGTGCTGGCGCCCATCGCGGTCGGGCTCGCGCTGGGGACGGTGTACGGGCAGTTCCACTACGCGGTGGACGCCCTCGCCGGGGCCGTGCTCGCCGTGGCGCTGATGGCGGCCGCGGACCCTCTCAGGGCTGCGCTGGAGCGGAACCCCCGAGCGGCGCGCTGACGCCTTCGGAGGGGGGGCACGGCCCGCCGCCCACGCGCTCCCGAAGCGACGCCGCGGCTTCGGGGGAGCCCATCACCACCAGCGTCGAACCCGCCTCGATCCGCGCGCCGGCGTCCGGCTTGTACTCGTAGCGCTGGCCGTCGGGCGCCACCAGCGCCAGGAGCAGCAGCCCGGGCTGGTCGTTGACCTTGAGGTCCCCCACCCGCTTCCCGACCGCCGGCGACTCGTCGCAGATCCGCACCTCGTCCACGCGCAGGTTCTTGTCCCGGTCCCGCAGCATCTGGTCGAGGAAGGTCACTGCCACCGGGCGGATCAGCTCCGACGCCATCCGCAGGCCGCCGATGCGGTAGGGAGAGACGACCGCATCGGCCCCGGCGCGGCGCAGCTTGGCCTCGTTGCGGTGGTCCGCCAGCATGGCGACGATCCGCAGGTCGGGCTTGATCTGCCGGGCGGTGAGGGTGACGAGGACGTTGTCACGGTCGGACTCGAGCGCCGGCACGAGGCCCCGCGCCCGCTCCACCCCGGCCTCCCGGAGGACGTCCTCGTCCGCGGGGTCGCCCTCCAGGTACAGGAGCGCCGTCCCGGCGCCC
>JBEKGT010000204.1:0-4638 GCA_050012655.1 Gemmatimonadales bacterium
CCCGTAGAGCAGCTCGAGTGGCGCGGTGTGCGGGTCGAAGGGCTCGTCGCTGTCCTCCTGCCACCCGTCGAGACGCACCCGCTGGTCGAAGTACCCCTTGGTGTACAGGAGGCCCACCCCCACCAGCGGGACGCCGAGGTCCGACGCCGCCTTGCAGTGATCACCGGCAAGGACACCGAGGCCGCCCGAGTAGATGGGCACCGAATTGTGGAGGCCGAATTCTGCGCAGAAGTACGCCACTGGCCGTGCGGAGAGGCCCGCGTACTCACGCGCGTACCAGGTATCGGCGCTCGTCGCGTTGCGATCGAGGGCCGCCGTGACACTGTCGTACAGCCTCAGGAAGTGGGGATCCCGCGCGCACTCGGCGAGGCGCTCCGGCTCCACCCGCCGCAGCTGCTCAAGCGGGTTGTGGTGCGTCCGGTGCCAGAGGGCGCGGTCGATGGTGCGGAACAAGGCCCGGGCATCCCGGTCCCAGCTCCAGTAGAGGTTCGTCGCGATCTCGTAGAGGCGTCCGATTCGCTCCGGCAGGTAGGGAGCGGACACCGATTTGCGGCTCATGGGGGGGAAATATGCGCCTCGCAGGCCAAGGCGCTACTGTGCGGGCTGGCCCGCTCGGCAGGGGGAGTTGACAGGGGCCAGACGCCTAGGTGCCAAGTCCAGAAGATCAGACGCCAGACGCCAAGGGCAACGTGGACACCGGGCGACCCGCTTGGCGTCTTGGCGTCCGGCATCTGACTACTGCCCCTTGCCCTCCTGATCGCTGGCGGAAGCCGGCCGCTCGCGCAGCCCCTCGATCTCCTCCGCGGCCTTCCGCAGCGCCTCGGCCACCCGGGCGAGCGACGGGTCGTCGGGGCCGGTGCGCCACGCCTGCTTGTACGTGGCCCGCGCCACCCGCGCGAACGCCTGGTTCACTTCACCCATCCGGCCCCCCGCGAAGCCGCGCACCGTATCCCGCACCCGCTCGAAGATCTCGTCGATGACGTCCCGATGCTCCTCCAGGAACGCCTCCCCCTCGGGGGTGATGTGGTACACGCGCTTCCCCTCCGCCTCCACCGCCCGCACGTATCCCTGATCCTCAAGCAGCTGCAGCGTCGGGTAGACCGTCCCCGGCGAGGGCGTATACCCTCCGCCCATCCGCTCCTCGAGGGCCTTGATGATCTCGTACCCGTGGCTCGGCTTCTCCTTCAGGAGCCGCAGGATGACGTACTTCACCTCTCCCGACTCGAACACCTGCTGCCGCCGCCGCCGCGGCCCATGGCCCCCTTCCGGCCGCCGGAACGACCAGAACCGGGGACCGAAGCCCGCCCCGAAGATGTCCCCGAACGGCCAGTCATCTCGATGCTCGCCCATATGATCCTCCCGAGGTGGTCACTCACGCTATAACGTCCGAAATAACGTACGATATTACGTTTGAAATGTCAAGGCGCAAGTCATTGAGCACAAATGAGAAAGGCGCCAGGGAACTGGCGCCTTTCTCCAAGCATTGCAGTGTCAATGCGTTAGAGCGAACTGGGCTCGCTCACCCGAGCGACCACCACCACGGCCAGTGCGGATCGGCCAGGATGAACAGGGCCGCGCCAGCCAGGGAGATGTCCTTCCAGAAGTGCGCCTCGTCGCCGGCGCGCTGCATCGGGTCCTGGACCTTCCAGTAGCCGTGCATGATGAACGCCGTCGGCACGAGGAACACGAGGAGGAGCGCCGCGCCAATGCGCGGGTGGTACCCGAGGAGGATGCTGAGGCCCCCGGCGAGCAGCATCAGTCCGGTGACGACGGTGGCCGCCTCGGGCGCCGGCACGTTGCCGACCGCCTTCGCATAGCCGGCCATCATCTTGACCTTGGTGAGGTGGGAGTAGGCGGACTTCAAGAACAGTGCGCTGAAGAGCAGCCGCGCTATCACGTGAGCGATGTGCCACAGGTCCATTCGTTGCCTCCACATGAGGTCCGTATCGACCACAAATGCGGCAATGCGGGGACGGAAGTCAATAGGGGGGGAGGAGGTTTGGGCGGTGATAGAGGTGATACAGGAGATTGAGGTGATGGACGTGAAGGAGGTGAGAGGTGATACGTGTGGAGTGAGACGGAACGGGGGGCCCGCCGTCGCCAGCGCCGCCCCCCGTCACGCGTTTCCTCCTACCTCTGACCTCTTACCCCCTCACCTTCGCCCTCACACCTCCTCCTCCATCATGATCCGCACCTCATTGGGATGCTGCGTCATTCCGGGCATCGCCGGCATTCCGGGCATCTCGAGCGAGTTGTGGATGGCGCGCCAGCGGCGGTTCTCGGCCGGCATCCTGCCGTTGACGGTGATGCGGTGCTTCTGGCGCATCACTTCGAAGGTGAGGGCTTCCCCGGGGTCGTAGGTGCCGAGGATCCGTAGCGCGTGCGTGGGGCTCGTGGGCCGGCGCCCGCCGATGCTGAGGATCACGTCCCCCGCCCGCAGGCCGAGCGATGAATCGCTGGGAGCATCCACGACCAGCAGCCCCTCGGACGTGCCGAAGTACTCCGCCAGGCCGGCGTTCACCTTCACCAGCTCGAGGTCTGCGAGCGGCCCGCCGATACGGACCTCCACCCGGCCGCCGTTACCGCCATCGAACGGCGTCATCTGGATCTTGGGGATCATGTCGCCCATCATCCTCGGCATCGCCTCGCGGAACCGATTCACCATCACGTCCGCATCGGACTCGCCCGCCTGGAAGGTCACGGTGAGCGGGCGGTTGTCGCGCCGCAGCTCGAGGCGCACCGTGTCGCCCTGGTCAAGGCGCGACGCGATCTCGATGAGCCGCATCCCGGGCCGTGACTGGTCATCCGGCACGTCGGCGCTGGCGCCGGCGCCTGCCAGCCGTGTGCCGTTGAATCGCACCACGATGTCACCGGTGTGGACCTGGGCCCGGTCGGCGGGGCCGCCGGGAGTCACGCCCGCCACGCGCGCGCCCACGGAGTCGCGCGCCGGATCGGGGGTGAGGTCCACGAGGACGCCCAGGCGGCCCCGCCGCATCACCGTGAAGCCCTCGTCGCCTTGGCCGAAGGAGAAGGTGAACGCCCGCTCCCGCGGCTCCGCTGGACGGGGCTGTGGCTCCTGCGCCGTCGCGGCGACGGCCACCGCGGACAGCACCGTCAGTGTGAGACCCGCCAGCTTCAGAGACTGCCGTCGCATCGTGCCTGCTCCTTCGCGTTAGAGACCGGCGTACGCCACGTGCGTCGTGTGCACGTCCACGAGCGCCGACAAGAGACCTGCCCGTTCGTTCCAGAGCTGCGCCTGGCGCTCGGGATCGTTCCCCCACTGCGAGGGATCGCCCAGCCGCGCGTCGATCGTCTCGAGCCGCCGCTGGAGGTCCACTACCGCTCCCGCCGCGTCGCCGCCGAGGGCGCGCGAGTCGGGGTCCACTCCCTTCAGCACCTGCTCCATCGCCTGCGACCGCGCCATCGCCGAGCGCAGCGTCGTTGCCGCCTCGAGGGCGTCGGGCCGCGTGCCCTGGACCGCGACCAGGAGGAGTCCTCCCAGCGCTGCCGCCGCCGCGAGACCCACCGCTCTGGAGAGCCGCCGCTGCCGCCGCTCCCGCTTCGCCCGCTCCGCCACCACCGTCCACCGGTCGCGCGGCGGGGCGAACGCGGGCAGCGCCCGCAGCTGCGCGCGCACCTGCTCCAGCCGGTACAGCTCGGCCCCGCACGCCACGCACCCCACCACGTGGGCCTTCGCCCACACATGCCCCTCGCCGTCGCGCACGGCCAGCAGCTCCTCGGCCGTGGCGTGCCGCCCGTCACTCATCGTCCCGCTCCTTCCTCTCCGAGCCACGCGCGCAGCTTCTGGTGCGCGCGGGCCAGCTGCGACTTCGAGAAGCTGGCCGTCATCCCCATCAGCTCGGCGATCTCCTCGTGTGTCAGGCCTTCCACGTCGTGGAGCCAGACCACCGCCCGGCTGCGCTCCGGTAACCGCTCCAGTGCCGCCTCCAGATCGAGGCGCAGCGGCACGTCCTCTCCCGCACCAGCCGCCGCGTCGTCGGCGAGGACCTCGGTGGCCCGCAACTTCTCGCGGCGGTACCGCATCAGCGCCTTGCTTGCCGCCACCTGCCGGATCCACCCCCAGAGACTCCCGTCGCCGCGCCACTTCCCCAGCGAGCGGCACACCTCCAGGAACGTCTCCTGGAGCACATCCTCCGCGTCCTCCGGCGTCTTCGTCAGCCGGCGCGCCAGGGTGTAGACCGACCGCTCGTACGCACGGTACACGTGCTCCAGCGCGCCGAAGTCCCCGGCTCGGGCCCGGGCCACGAGGCTTCGCGCCTCGGCCAGAGGGATCGTGTCCGCCATGACGGTCACGTTATCTGGATGCGGGACGTCCGCAAAGGGTTGCGAGGCACCGGCGCGCCAAGGGCGCGCGGGCGCGGTGATGAGTGATGAGTGATGAGTGATGAGAGAGGAGTGATGGGTGATGGGGTGACGTAGGCCTTATGCACCATAACTCGTTACACAACAATGCATTAGCGACGCGGCGGCCGGCGAGCGTGAGGATGGCGGGGCGCGAAGCCGGGCGCCGTGCGAGCGAAGCGAGCCGTCCGACCGGCGAACGCCCCGCCGTCCTCATGCGAGCGACAGGGCGCGCTCAGACCACGATGTTCACCAGCCGGTCGGGGACGAAGATCA
>JBEKGT010000205.1:0-4635 GCA_050012655.1 Gemmatimonadales bacterium
CGCCGACACCGCCATCCTCGGGCTCGCTCGGCGGCTGATGGAGACGGGCAAGGAGTACGAGCGGACGTCCGAGAAGTACGCGTACGGCATCCGCTCCACGCCGACGATGATCATCAACAACCGGATGGTCATCGGCACGCTGCCCACCGCACATCTCCGCGCCATCTTCCAGGCGCTGGTGGAGCAGCGCGAGGGCCAAGCGGGACAGCGGTTCCTCGAGAACTGGGTGCAGTAGGGGCGGTCGCCAGGGAGGTGCCGTGAGGACGTTTGGAGCGTGCCTCATCGCCGCGGTCGTCGCCGCGTGCCCGCTCCGCGGCCAGCAGCCGCGGCAGCCGCAAGTGCTCCGGATCGGCGCGCCCATCCGCGTCTCCACCACCGACTACCCCGGCGCGCCCCTGGTCGGGGTGTTCGCCGGGATCGTCGGCGACACGATCCTGGTGGGCCTCCCGGGCGGCTCCGACGCCCTCCGGCTGGCCCGTGGGAGCGTCACGCGGATCGAGACGCGCGTCGGCCGCCGCTCCGGCGCGGGCTTCGGCGCCCTGATCGGGATGCTCGCCGGCACCCTCGCGGGGGGCATCGCCGCCGCCGCGACCAGCCCGCACGGCCTCGAGCCGTCGGCGGCCGGGCTCTTCCTCGGCGGAGGCGCCATCGGGGCGATCGCGGGGGGGGTGCTGGGCGGTCTCGTATTCAAGGCGGCGCGCTGGGTGGTGATCCCACCCGGCATGCTCACCGAATCCGCGGAGCCCTGACGAGCGACGTCCCGCGGCGCTCCGGACCGGAGGCGCCATCAGCGTCCGGTGGTCGGGTTCGATAGCGGATGAGGGCGCTACGAAACCGAGTGGACCGTCGGCTCGTATCGTCCGGCTGGAGGGAGCAGTCCTCGTGACCGTTCCTCACCGGGCCTCCCGCGCGCGGGGGGCCCGTGTGCTTACGCATCCGACCCAATGGAGGAAGCCAATGCGATCCGTGTCACGTGTGGCGCTGCAGTGCCTCGGCCTCGGCGTGTTCGCCGCGGCGACGGCGGCGGCCCAGACGCCCGCAGCGAGCGGCGAATACCCCGGCCTCGAGACCGGGAAGATGTGGACCTTCGACGTCCCGCCCCTCGAGTACTGGGCCCAGCGGTACAACTTCCGGCCGAGCCAGGCGTGGCTCGACCACGCCCGCCTCTCGACGGCCCGCATCCCGGGGTGCACCGCGTCGTTCGTGTCGTCGGACGGGCTCATCATGTCGAATCACCACTGCGCCCGCGGCTGCGCCGAAGCGGTGACGCGACAGGGGGAGGACCTCCTCACCAACGGCTTCTTCGCCGCGACCCGCGCCGAGGAGCGCGCCTGCCCGAATTTCGTCGTTGACCAGCTCGTCGAGATCACCGACGTGACGCCGCAGGTGAACGCGGCGGTGCCCGCTGGCGCTACCGCCGACCGCGCGGCGGCGCTCCGCAACGAGACCGCCCAGGCGATCCAGGACCGCTGCGACGCGTCGGCCCCGAAGACGCACTGCGAAGTCATCACCATGTACCGCGGCGGGCAGTACAAGCTGTACCGGTTCCATCGCTGGACGGAGGCCCGGCTCGTCTTCGTCCCGGAGACGCAGGCCGCGTCCTTCGGTGGCGACCCGGACAACTTCACGTATCCCCGCCACGATCTCGACATGTCGTTCCTGCGGGTCTACGAGAACGGCCAGCCGGCGCACATGGAGCACTTCTACCGCTGGAGCGCCAACGGCTCCCGCGAGGGCGACCTGGTCTTCGTGGTCGGCAACCCCGGCAACACCAGCCGCCTCGAGACCATTGCCGAGCTCGAGTACCAGCGCGACGTGCAGTTCCCCTCCGCCCTGCTCTCGCTCAACAGCCAGGTGGCGGTCTACGAGGAGCTGGCGCGGCTCGGGCCCGAGCGCGCCACCGCTGCCCGCAACACGCTGTTCTACTTGCAGAACTCGCAGAAGGCGATCACCGGCTACCAGTCGGGCCTCCTCGACAGCCGGCTCCTCGACCGGAAGCGGGCGTGGGAGCAGAACTTCCGCGGCCGCGTGAACGCCAACCCCGATCTCCGTCGCCAGTATGCGACGGCGTGGGACAACCTGCAGCGCATCGTGAACGAGGAGCGTACGCTCGACGTGCGGCGCCGCTACTACGCTTTCGGCGCCTTCGGCTCCCGCCTCCTCAACTACGCCGGCGGCCTGGTGCGCCTCCCCGTCGAGACCGCGAAGCCCGACAGCGCTCGGCTCCCTCAATACCGCGACGCCAACCGCCCCAACATCGAGCGGATGATCGGCTCGCCGGTGCCGGTGGACACCGCGCAGGAGATCCGGCTCCTCGGCTCCTGGCTCACGGCGATGGCGAGCGAACTCCCCGCCACCGACCCGGTGCGCCGCCAGGCCGTGGGTGACCGCTCGCCGATGGACGCCGCGCGGGCGATGGTCCAGGCCTCCCAGGTCGGCTCCGCCGAGCAGCGCCGCGCCCTGCTCCAGGGGGGTGTCGCCGCCGTCGCCGCCTCGACCGACCCCTTCATCCGGCTCGCCCGCGTGATCGACCCGCTGTCGCGGCCGATCATCGCCCGCTGGACCGCGCTCCAGAACGAGCAGACGCAGAACGACGAACTGGTCGCCCGCGCGCTCCTCGCCGTGTTCGGGAACAGCGTGGCCCCGGACGCGACCTTCAGCCTGCGCATCTCCGACGGTGAGGTGAGGCGCTATCCATACAACGGCACCTACGCGCCGGCGTACACGACCTTCTACGGCGTGTACGACCGCTCCATCGGCTTCGGTGGCGAGGCTCCGTGGGACCTCACGCCGCGCTGGCAGGCGGCCCGGGAGCACGTCAACCTGGCGACCCAGTTCAACGCCGTCTCGACCAACGACATCACCGGCGGCAACTCGGGCTCCCCCGTCATCAATCGTGACGGCGAGATCGTCGGCCTGATCCACGACGGCAACATCGAGCAGCTGCCGCTCGACTTCATCTTCTTCGAGACCTACGGCCGGTCGGTGTGGGTGGACAGTCGGGGGATCGTCGAGGCGCTGCGGCACGTCTACGACGCCGGCGCCCTGGCCGACGAGCTGACGCGCGGCAACTGATCGCGCGCTATGGGTGATGGAAGAGCGGGCGGCCGAGGGTGGCCGCCCGCTCGCCGCTCCGGGGCCGAAGGACCCGTCCGCCGCTCAACCGTACAGCGGCACGACGACCATCATGAAGCGCCAGCCGAAGCGAAGCAGTGCGCGGATCATCGTTCCTCCCGGTCCGAGGGAGGCCGGCGCCGCCGACGTGGTGAGGGGCGATGCGACCGGGCCTCCGTGGTTCCCGCGCACACAGTGCAGGAGGGCCGTCAAGCCATCGTCAAGGGAAGGACGTGCAGGGGAGGAGTGCCCAAGGAGGGAGTCGAACCCTCACCCCGTCGCCGTGGGAGCTCCCTTGGCATTGGGCTGGCGGTTCCATGCAGGACGCTGGCGGTTACCGCTGCCCCACGTTCAGAACCAGTCCATGGGGGCGATGCTGTAGTGCGACACGTAGGGGTAGGAACGACCGCAGCGCCGGCACCGGATGGACTCCTCGTACACGTTCTCCGACTTCCCCTTGGGGATGGACCGAAAGCCGCGCATGCTCAGGGCGTCGGCCTCCTTGCCGCGCAGCACGCGCCGATACCCGCAAGGGCACTCAAGCGCGATGTCCCAGAATCGCCCGCGCGGCCGCAGCCACCGCAGCCACCTCGGGGGCTGCGGCAGGTTGACCTTGCGCCACGTCTCGCGTTCCGTCATCGCCAGGCCCGCCGCATGAGGGTCGTCGCGCCTATACCGCGTTCATCCCGGCGCCTAAACCGCGCCAAGGGCGGGGCGGCCTCACATCCGCCCCGTCTTGCGGGTCAGTGGCGCGTGTGGCGCCGGAGTCTACTTACCCGGCCGACGCGGCACAGGCACGAGCGGTGACGGACCCCAGATCTCAACAGAGACGTTGAGGCACAGCGTATGCAGTTCCATCGAGAGTTTCAGCATGTCCGCATCGCTGACCGCAGCCGCGCATGCCGCCATGTCAGCGAACTCGATCGTCGTCACGAGCTGGGAGGAGCCGGTGACCGGCCTGTATGATCGAAACTCAACCACGCCGGGCACTGCCAAGACCCGCTTGATCGCACCCTCCACCCACTTGAGATAGGCTTCCACCTTGTCTGGGTGGATGTCGTACTGCGAGACGTGGAGTACCATGGCGAAGTTCCTTCCCATTTGTGTGTGAGGCGGCAGCCGATCGGCAGACCCGCCCCACGCGGCCTCTCCCCGCAGCATATGCACCGCCGCCCCGGGCACGGCAAGTGCTGCAGCACAGCCGCGCCAGCGCATCGCAGCAACACGAACGCCACCCCGGGCTGCTCCGGGCGGTGGGGGGGCGCGCCGCGCGCGGCGCGGCCCGCTAAGGCACAGTTGCGGCACAGTTGGGCCCGAACGCGCAACGGGGCGCCGAAGCACCCCGCTGGCTAAGTCGTAGTCGTTGTTGAGTGCCCAAGGAGGGAGTCGAACCCTCACCCCGTCGCCGGGAGCGGATTTTGAGTCCGCCGCGTCTGCCATTCCGCCACTCGGGCCGAGGCCCAATCTAGCGCGCCTGCGCGGCAAGCGCGCGGGAGTCGCCCCCCCCACGCCGCGCGACCG
>JBEKGT010000206.1:0-4595 GCA_050012655.1 Gemmatimonadales bacterium
GACGAGGGCGGGAGATTGCCCGGGAGATGATCGCGCGGGCGGACCCATCCGCCCGCCCCCGCAGCGCCCAGCGTGGAGAACCCGATGCCCTCGCCCCGCCTCCTCCTCCTCAGCAACTCCCGCAACGCCGGCCAGGGGTACCTCGCGCACGCCGAGTCCCACCTCAAGGCGTTCCTCGGCAGCGGCGTGCGGCGCATGCTCTTCGTGCCCTACGCGGCCGTGCGCGTCGACTTCGACGAGTACACCGCGATGGTGGCGCAGCGCTTCGGTGAGATGGGGTGCGCGGTGGAGCCAATCCACCGGGCCCGCTCCCCCAAGGCGGCGCTGCGGAAGGCCGAGGCGATCGTCGTCGGGGGCGGCAACACCTTCCAGCTCCTCGCGACCCTCCATGCCAAGGGGCTCGTCGAGGCCATCCGCGACCGGGTGCGCGCGGGGGCCCCGTACATCGGGTGGAGCGCCGGCGCGAACGTTGCCTGCCCAACTATGAAGACCACCAACGACATGCCCATCGTCGAGCCGAAGAGCCTTCGGGCGACAGGCCTGGTCCGGTTCCAGATCAATCCCCACTACCTCGACGTCCACCCGCAGGGGCACGGCGGGGAGACCCGCGAGGAGCGGCTCCTCGAGTTCATTGCCGCCAACCCCGGCATCTTCGTCGTGGGGCTGCGCGAGGGGAGCATCCTCCGGGTCGAGGAGGGCCGCGTCGCCCTGCTCGGCGAGAAGAGCGCCCGGCTCTTCCTCCACGGCCGCGCGCCCTGGGAGGTGGGCCCCCGAGGAGACCTCGGGTTCCTGATGCGCCCCGCCCCGAAGCGGTAGCCGCCGGGGGCCCCGAGAACCCCATCGCGGAGCTCCGGGGAGAGCCCGGGAACGGCCGCGGGCCCCCGCTCTTGCGGCCCCCGGGTCCGGGCCGCATCTTCGGTGTCCGCGTCTAACCGGTTGGTATGGCATCACCTGACGGCTCGGCCGCAACGCATCTGGTCGCGTTCACGACGGCACCTTCGGCCGAAGCGGGCCGAACGATCGTCCGCGCGCTCGTGGAACGACGGCTCGTGGCGTGCGGGACAGTGATCCCGGGCGGGGTGTCCATCTTCCGCTGGAAGGGCGCCGTGGAAGAGGAGCGCGAGGCGGTGGTGATCCTCAAGACCACGGCCGCGCGATGGGAGGCACTTGTGGCGGCGCTGCCGGAGTTGCACCCGTACGAGGTCCCCGAACTGGTGGCAATGCCGGTGGCCGGCGGTCACGCGGCGTACCTGCAATGGCTGAGTGAAGAGACGGCGGAGCCCGGACCGCGGAAGGAGTGAGGCGATGGGTCGCTCGAGGAGACGACAGCGGCGCGGCACGGATCATCCGACGAACGACACGCCCGCGGGCGCGATCCCGACGCTGGCCCCGACGTACGTCCCGGTCCGTGCGGAGATGGAGCGTGCCGAGCCGGAGTACGCGACTCCCGCGGCCCAGGCGCAGCCGTCCGTGACGGAGCGCGAGGTGATCGCGCCGGTCCTCCCGCTCGAGGGCTTGGACCCGTGGGCCGAGATCGCCGGGCCGGCCCTCGCGCTGGAGGATGCGCCCGCGGACGCGGACGCGGGATTCACCTTCAGCCACCCCGACCAGCTGGAGCTGGAGCCGTGGAGCCTCGAGCGCGACGCCGCCATGGCCGAGGAGCGGGAGTTCGAGGAGGAAGAGCCTCCCGTTGCCGTCGCCGAGGAGCCGGACGCGCCGGAGCGGGAGCCCGCCGTGGTCAGCGTGGCGGATCCCGCTCCCGAGAGCGCCGAGCCCTCGGTCGCCGCGCCACCGCTCCCTCCGCCCGACCCCGCCGAGTTGCTGTACACCGACGCGCGGGCCGCTGCGGAGGAAGGCCGCGCTACGGATGCGCTGCGGCTCTACCGTGACCTGCTCACGCAGTATCCCCGCCACCTGCGGGCGCGGAACAACCTGGCGCTGCTCCTCGACGCGTTGGGGGACCACCAGGGCGCGCTGGCGGAGCTCGACCGGGCGCTGGAGCTGGACCCCGAGCACCCGACGCTCCTCACGAACCGCGGCGCGCTCCTCGGCGCGCTGGGCCGCTACGCCGCGGCCGAGCGCGACCTGCGCCGGGTCCTGCGGGTCGAGCCGGCGAACGTCGAGGCGCTCTTCAACCTCGGCGTGGTGATGACGAAGAAGGGGTTGTGGGGCGAGGCCGTCCCGCACCTGCGGCACGTGACCGAACTGGCCGCCGACCGCGGCGCCGCGTTCTACTACCTGGGCGAGGCGCTGAACCACGTGGATGATCTCCTCGGGGCTCTCGCGGCGTACCAGCGGGCCACGGAGCTGCAGCCGGGCAACGCCCGCGCGCTCTACGGGCTCGGGATCATCTACGACCGCCTCGCCCGGCCGGACGACGCGGCACTGATGTACCGGAAGTCCCGGGAGGTCGCGCGCCGCTAGCGCGGGCCCGGATGCCGAGGCGCGCGGAACGGGGCGGGCCCCGCGGGTTAGAAGGGCCGATGCAACGCCACCGTCTGCGCGCCTCGAGCCGTTCCGCACGGAGTAGGCTCCCCTGAACCGCAAGATCCTCGGCACCCTCATCATCCTGCTCTGGGCAGGGGCGCTCGGCCTCCTGGCCCGGCGCGAGTACTTCAAGACCAGCACGGTCCGCCTCGCGGAGGCCGCGCGGACGGTGGGTCCCACGGCGAGTTACTACACGATCGCGATGGGCGGCGCCCCGATCGGCTACGCGACCAGCACGGTGGACACCCTCCCCGACGAGATCCGGGTGGAGGACGGGCTGACGGTGGACATCGAGGCGCTGGGGAGCGTACAGCGCACGCAGATGGTCACCGAGGTCCACCTCAGCCGGGGGATGCGGCTGCGCACCTTCGACGCCACGGTCACCTCCCCGGCCGGGGCGTTCCGGGCCAGCGGTACGGTGCAGGGGGATTCGGTCCTCGAACTGGAGATCGTGACCGGCACCAACCAGCCGCAGCGGACGCGCGTGAGGCTGGACCGCCCGATCGTCCTCCCTTCCCTGCTGTCTCTGGAGCTGGCGCTGGGGCACCGCCTCAAGGTGGGTGAGACGTACACCGTGCGGATGTTCGACCCGATGCTGCTGCAGGAGCAGCCCGTCGAGGTGCGGATCCTCGCCGAGAGCACGCTGGTGGTGCCCGACAGCGCGCGCTTCGACTCGACGAGCCAGCAGTGGGTGCCGGCGCGGTTCGACACGCTGCGGGCGTGGAAGGTCCAGCAGCAGTACGGCGGAGTCGGCATCGCCTCATGGGTGGACGAGCAGGGGCGGGTGGTGTCCGAGACCTCGCCGATCGGATTCCGGATGCAGCGGACGGCATTCGAGATCGCCGTCCAGAACTGGCGCCACAACCGCGGCGCCGCCCGCGCGGCCTCGACGGGCGCGGGGGACGTCATCGCGGCGACGGCCATCGCGTCGAACGTGGACCTCCGGCCCGCGGCGCTCGCGGAGCTGCGGGTGGTGCTCCGCAACGTGGATCTCCACGGGCTCGACCTGAGCGGCGGGCGGCAGCAGCTCATCGGCGACACGCTCGTCGTGCGGCGGGAGACGGGGTACGCGCTCACCGCACCGCCGTCGAGTCGACTCCACGGCCTCCTCACCGCGCTCCCGGTGCAGGACACCGCGCTGCGCGCCGAGCTGGCGAGCGAGCCGCTGGTCCAGTCGGACGACCCGCGCATCCAGGCGCAGGCACGGCAGATCGTCGGGCGGGAGCGGCGCGCGGGCCCGGTGGCGGAGCTGCTGACCCGCTGGGTGTACGAGAACCTCACGAAGAAGATCACCATCAGCGTGCCGAGCGCCGTGCAAGTCCTCGAGGACCGGAGCGGCGACTGCAACGAGCACACCGTGCTCTACGTGGCGCTGGCGCGGGCCCTCGGCCTCCCGGCGCGGACGGCGGCGGGGCTGGTCTACCTCCGGGGCCAGTTCTACTACCACGCCTGGCCCGAGGTGTGGCTCGGCGACTGGGTGGCGGTGGACCCGACCTTCGGGCAGTACCCGGCGGACGCCTCCCACCTGCGGTTCACGGTGGGAGGGCTGGCGCGCCAGGTGGAGCTGCTGCGGGTGATCGGGCGGCTGGGGTTGACGGTGGTGGGGACGAAGTGACCGGGAACCAGACGCCAAGACGCCGAGGGGTCCGCGGGCGGAGTCGCCGTTCCTGGCCTTCGTGGCGTCTGTCACCTTGAGACTGCCTTCATGATCCAGCTCTTCGACCTCACCAAGAAGTACGGCACCTTCACCGCCGTGGACCGCGTGACGCTCGCGGTGCCGCGCGGAGCGCTGTACGGCTTCCTCGGCCCCAACGGCGCGGGGAAGACGACCACCCTGCGGATGATCGCCGGGATCCTGCGCCCCACCGCCGGCCGAGTGCTCATCGGCGGCGACGACGTGGTGCGGCAGCCGCTCGCGGCGAAGATGCGACTCGGCTTCATCCCCGACCGGCCGTTCGTCTACGACAAACTCACCGGCGCGGAGTTCCTGCGGTTCGTCGCGGGGCTGTACGGGCAGGAGGGGATGGTCGTCGACAAGCGCGTGGACGAGCTGCTCGACGTCTTCGAGCTGGCGACGTGGAAGAACGAGCTGATCGAGTCGTATTCCC
>JBEKGT010000207.1:0-4590 GCA_050012655.1 Gemmatimonadales bacterium
CGCAGCTCCGTGGCGACGGCGAAGTTCTTCATCGCGCGGACCACGTGCGCGACGTTGACCAACTCCTGGGGTTCGTGCAGGACGACGACGATCATCGGGCCGCGGCGCGCTCGGTGGACAGCAGAGGGGGATACGGATGGGGTGGGATTCGAACCCACGAGCCCCTTTTGGGGGCCACACGCTCTCCAGGCGTGCGCCTTAAACCTCTCGGCCACCCATCCCGAGGCGGGACTGCAGCGGACAGGGTGGGATTTGAACCCACGATACCGTCACCGGTATACCGGTTTTCGAGACCGGCGCCTTCAGCCACTCGGCCACCTGTCCGGAAGCGCCGAAAGGTAAGGACGACCCCGCCCTTTTCTCAACCGCCGCCCGCAAGACACCCCTCAGTGGAGGAGGCGCAGAGGGGCCGGAATCGCAGCCTCGGGCGCTGCTTCAATGCCCGAGCAATTTAGTCGGCATCCAGAATTCCGGCACCGTGACGACAATCACGATGATCAGAGGCCCGAGTAGTATATTCTCCGCCGTTGCGCGCCGAACCGTTGCGGCGCGTCCTTCGTGGGCCTGCCGAGACGCTGCTTCGGACGGGCCCGTTCACTCCACTCCTGGAGGTATCGACTATGCGGACCTACCGCGCGGCAGCGGTCACCGTCGCTACGCTGGCGCTGACCTTGGTGTCTGCCTGCAAGGAGAGCACGACCAGCAGCACCACGGGTTCCATCACCTGTGGCAGTGCCGACGCGGCCGTGTGCCCGCCGTCGAACTTGTCGCTCGGCTTCAACGGCGGCACCGGCACGCCGACCATCACGCCGGCCAACGCGAACACCAGTATCTCGGTCAGCACGTCCGGATATTCGGTGGTTGGATCGACGTCGTCCGTATTGAACGGCTACTGGTTCCTGGTCACCGACGGTACGCTGCGCGCCTGGGGCGTTCTCACGGTGAGCGGCGGCACGTTCACGGGGGAGATTCCGTTGTTCTGCGGGGCCCAGGGGATCCTCTATCGGCTCGACAACGCCAGTGGACATTCGTACTGGTCCGTGAACGTCACACTGACGGGGTGCACGACGGCGGCGTTCCGCGCGCAGCTGACGTGGGACACGGGCCCGTCCGGCAGCGACATCGACCTGCACCTGCTGCGTCCGGGTGGAAGCATGTTCTCCTCGAACGACTGCTACTACGGGAACTGCAAGGTCTCGATCATCCCCACGGGTCTGGAGTGGGGAGCCACCGGCACGGCCGGCAACCCGTCGCTCGACGTGGACAACACCTCCGGCTACGGACCCGAGAACACTACCGTCGTCCCCGGCGCCGAGACGGGTGACTATCGGGTCATCATAGACAACTTCAACGGCGTCTTGAGCACCCACGCGACGGTGAAGCTCTACTTCAACGACGTGGAACTGGCACGCTATACGTCGCTGGCCCTTGACTACTCTAGTAGCCGCGAGTATTGGGAAGTGGCGAAGGTGAACATCCTGACTCACACGATCACCCCGGTGAATACCTACTCGGCCACCCCCCCGGTGGCCGCGGGCGTCGCGGTTGGCGTGGCGCCGACGAAGCAGTAGCCGAGGCGGTAGCTCCAAGCAGAGCGGGGGCGCAGTCGCGCCCCCGCTGTCGTCTTCACGGCTGTTCAGCGTCGTTCGCTGAAGAACTCCGAGAGCAGCACCCCGCACTCCTCCGCGAGCACCCCGCCCACCACTTCGGCGCGGTGGTTGAGGCGCGCGTGCCGCAACAAGTCGTGGAGGGAGCCGGCCATGCCCGCCTTCTCGTCCCAGGCCCCGAAGACCACCCGCGGCACACGGTCGAGGACGAGCGCCCCGCAGCACATTGCGCACGGCTCGAGGGTCACGTAGAGCGCCGTGCCCGCGAAGGCGTCGGGGCCCCGGAGTCCCGCCGCCCATGCGGCATCGAGGCACTCGAGCTCGGCGTGGCGCCGCGGGTCAGTCCTCTCGCGCATCCGGTTGCGCCCGACCGCCACGACGGCGTCGCCGCGGAGGAGCACGGCGCCGACGGGCACCTCTCCCGCCGCCCCCGCGGCGCGGGCCTCCTCGAGAGCGAGCCGCATCGCGCGCGCATCGGCGTCTCTCGGGTCAGCCACGCGCGGCGGTCCCTCCGGCGCTCGCCGCGCCGCCCGCGACGCGGGTGAACGCCAAGCCGTCGCCGCCGGGCGCGACGTCGGCGCGGACCAGGTCCCCCTCGCCGTAGGTGCCCTCCAGCACCGCGAGCGCGAGCGGATTCTGGAGGAGGCGCTGAATGGCACGCTTGAGGGGCCGCGCGCCGTAGACCGGGTCGTACCCGTCGCGGGCGAGGAGCTTCCGCGCCGCGGGGGTCACCTCGAGGGCGAGCTTCTTCTCCGCGACGAGGCGCTCCACGCGCGCCAGCTGGAGGTCCACGATCTGCTCCAGCTCCGTCTCCCCGAGGGGGCGGAAGACAACCACGTCGTCCACACGGTTCAGGAACTCCGGCCGGAACTGCTGGCGCAGCGCCCCCTGGACGCGCCGCTCCACGGCGGGCCAGTCGGCCGTCCCCATCTCGAGGATCCACTGGCTACCGAGGTTGGAGGTCATGATGATGACCGTGTTCCGGAAGTCCACCGTGCGCCCCTGGGAGTCGGTGAGGCGCCCGTCGTCGAGGATCTGCAGCAGCACGTTGAACACGTCTTGGTGCGCCTTCTCGATCTCGTCGAAGAGCACGACGGCGTAGGGCCGCCGCCGCACCGCCTCGGTGAGCTGGCCTCCCTCCTCGTAGCCCACGTAGCCGGGGGGCGCGCCGATCATCCGCGACACCGCGAACTTCTCCATGTACTCCGACATGTCGAGGCGGACCATCGCCCGCTCGTCGTCGAAGAGGAACTCCGCGAGCGCCCGCGCCGTCTCCGTCTTCCCCACTCCGGTGGGGCCGAGGAAGATGAAGGAGCCCATCGGCCGGTTCGGGTCGGCGAGGCCGGCCCGCGACCGCCGCACAGCGTTCGACACCGCCTCCACCGCCTCGCGCTGGCCCACAACCCGCTTCGCAAGGTGCTCCTCGAGGTGCGCGAGACGCGCCTTCTCCGACTCCAGCATCCGCGTCACCGGGATGCCGGTCCAGCGCGCCACGATCTCGGCCACGTCCTCGGCGTCCACCTCCTCCTTCAGGTACTTCCCGTCCTTCTGCAGTTCCGCCAGCTTCGCCTCCGCCGCCTTCAGCTCGCGCTCGACGCTGGGCACGGTGCCATAGGTCAGCTCGGCGGCGCGCTGCAGCTCGCCCTTGCGCGTCGCCTGCTCGGCCTCCGCCCGCAGCGCCTCGACCTTCGCCTTCAGCCCGCGCAGGCGCTGGATCGCCTCCTTCTCCGCCTGCCAGCGCACCTTCATCGTCGCCGAGCGCGCCTTCGCCTCCGCCAGCTCACACTCGAGGTCGGCGCGCCGCGCGTGGCTCGCCGCGTCCCGCTCCTTCGCCAGCGCCGCCTGCTCGATCTGGTACTGCACGATGCGCCGCTCCACTTCGTCGATCTCAGAGGGGAGCGAATCGATCTCGATCCGCAGGCGCGAGGCCGCCTCGTCGATGAGGTCGATGGCCTTGTCGGGGAGGAAGCGGTCGCCGATGTAGCGGTCGGAGAGCGTGGCCGCCGCCACGATGGCGGGGTCGGTGATGCGCACGCCGTGATGGACCTCGTAGCGCTCCTTGAGGCCGCGCAGGATGGCGATCGTGTCCGCCACCGACGGCTCGCCCACCAGCACCGGCTGGAAGCGCCGCTCCAGCGCCGCGTCCTTCTCGATGTGCTTGCGGTACTCGTCGAGCGTGGTGGCGCCGACCACGTGCAGCTCCCCGCGGGCCAGGAGCGGCTTCATCAGGTTCGACGCGTCCACGGCCCCCTCCGCCGCTCCCGCGCCCACGAGCGTGTGCAGCTCGTCGATGAAGACGATGAACAGCCCCTCGCCGGCCGTGATCTCCTTCAGCACCGCCTTGAACCGCTCCTCGAACTCGCCGCGGTACTTCGTCCCCGCCACGAGCTGGCCGAGGTCGAGCGCCACGAGGCGCTTGTCCTTGAGCGACTCGGGCACGTCGCCGTTCACGATGCGCTGGGCGAGCCCCTCGACGATGGCGGTCTTGCCGACCCCCGGCTCGCCGATGAGCACCGGGTTGTTCTTGGTGCGCCGCGAGAGGACCTGCACCACGCGGCGGATCTCCTCGTCGCGGCCGATGACGGGGTCGAGTTTCCCCTGGCGGGCCTGCTCGGTGAGATCGCGGGTGAAGCGCTCGAGCGCCTGGTACTTCGCCTCCGGGCGATCGTCGGTGACCTGGTGCGACCCCCGCACGCTGGCCAGGGCGGCGAGGAGGTCCTTCTGCGAGACGCCCGCCGCGCCGAGCAGCTCGCGCGCCGTGGTGCCCTTCATCTCGGCGAGGGCGAGGAGAAGGTGCTCCGTCGAGACGTAGTCGTCGCCGAGCCGGCCAGCGACCTTGGCTGCGCGGTCCAGCGCCTGCGTCAGCTCGCGCGAGAGCGACGGCTCCCCGCCCCCTTCCTGCCGCGGAAAACGCTCCAGCTCGCGCGTCACGTCGGCGCGGAGCTGCGGCACGTTCAGCCCCACCTTCCCCAGGAGCGGCGCG
>JBEKGT010000208.1:0-4590 GCA_050012655.1 Gemmatimonadales bacterium
AGGACCGGCACCACCGGATAGCCCCACGTCCGCACCGGCCGGCGCGCATCCGGGAGGCGGCGGCGAAGCACGAAGACGGCCGCGGCCGCCAGGGCATAGAACGGCCAGATGCCGAGGACGAAGGCGTCCGCCAGCTGCTCGAAGGTCCGCAGGAGCACGAAGCCGGCGCCGAGCGCCCCGGTGAGGACGATCGCGGTCGCGGGGGTGCGGTAGCGCGGGTGGGAGCGCCCCACCGCCCGGAAGAAGAGCCCTTCCTCGGCCATCGCGTAGAAGATCCGCGGGCCGGTGAGCATCGAGCCAGCCAAGGTGCCGAAGGTCGAGATGATGACCACCACCCCCACCAGCCCCACCCCGAGGCGCCCCAGGATCGCCTGGGCGGCGTCTGCCGCCACGAGGGGAGAGGTCGCCATCTGTCCGATGGGCATGAGGTAGAGGTAGGCCGCATTGGCCGCCAGGTAGATGACGACCACGCTGAGGGTGCCCAGGAAGAGGGCCCGTGGGAGGTTGCGCTCCGGGTCCTTCACCTCCCCGCTGACGTAGGAGAGATCGCCCCACCCATCGTACGCCCACAGCACCGAGACGAGCGCGAGGCCGTAGAGCCCCGCGTGCACCGTGCCCCCGGGCGCGACGTAGTGGTGGAAGTCCCCGTGCCCCACGACGAACGCCATCACCACCAGAAGCGCCAGCGCCCCGTAGCGGGACACCGTGGTGAGATTGACGATCACCGCGCTCCAGTTCACGCCGCGGTAGGCCACGACCATGTTGAACACGATCGCCGCGGCCGCGATGTAGTGCACGGCGTCGGCGTTGGCCGGCAGCTGGGGGTTCACGCCCAGAGAGCGGAGCAGGTACTCGGCGAAAACGGTCGCGATCGCGCCGAGGGAGGAGGCCCGGATGATGACGAGGTTGGTCCATCCGAAGAGGAAGGCCGGGAGCCGGCCGAAGCCCTCCTTCAGGAACACCAGCACCCCACCGCTCCGCGGGTACATCGCGGCGAGCTCCGAGTAGGTCAGCGCGCCGCAGAGGACGAGCCCCCCGGCGAGGACCCAGATCCCGAGCATCGCGAGCGGCTCCGGCACGCGCTGGGCGATGATGGCTGGGGTTCGGTAGATCCCGCTCCCGATCGTCGAGCCGATCACGACGGCGATGGCCGAGAGGAGGCCGAGGCGGCGCGGGAGGCGCTCGCCCCACTGGTCGGCGGGAGGACGCGAGGGATCCGGGGTCGTCGTGGGGGGCATCCGCCAAGATAATCGGCGGCCCCGAGCGGGCACCACACGCGGCCGTGAAGGCGGCGGAACGGGGAGCCCGGCGCCCCTCGCGCGCCCCTCCGGAAGGCTCCGGACGACCCCCCTTCAATTGAGAACCATTCTCATTAGATTCCCGCCTCGCTTCGTCCCCATAGAACCGGGCCATCCCCGGGTGCACCCCAGGTCCCGCGCGCGTGCGTGCGGCACGGAGGGTCGGTATGCACTGGTGGTTCCCCACCAACGCGTCGAGCTACGGCGGCGACGTGGACCGCATCTTCTACATCATCCTGTACATCACGGGCGCCGTCTTCGTGATCGTCGAGGGCGGGCTCCTCGTCTTCCTGATCAAGTACCGCCGGCGGGAGGGGCGGACGGCCACGTACACGCACGGGAACAACAAGGCCGAGATCATCTGGACGACGGTCCCGGCGGTGATCGTGGTGTCGCTGGCGCTGCTCAGCCAGAAGGTCTGGTCGGCGGTGAAGGATCCGGCGCACTTCCCCCCCGACGCGATCCAGGTGGGGGTGCACGTGAAGCAGTTCGAGTGGCAGTTCACGATGCCGGGGCCCGACGGGAAGCTCGGCACCGACGACGACATCTTCCGCAAGAACGAGATGCACGTGCAGGTGGACCGGAACTACGCCGTGCAGCTCACCTCCCAGGACGTCATCCACAGCTTCTTCATCCCCGCCTTCCGGCTGAAGCAGGACGTGGTGCCGGGCATGACGATCGTGGCGTGGTTCCGCCCGACCCGCACCGGCGTGTACGACCTCGCGTGCGCCCAGCTCTGCGGACTCGGGCACTACCGGATGGAGGCGAAGGTGTACGTGCATTCGGCCGCGGACTTCGCACGCTGGCAGGCGGCGCAGGGCGCCGGCGCCCTGGCCGCCCCCGCAGGAGCCGCGGCGGACACCGGCATGGGGCAGATGGCGATGCCGCACTCGGGAGGCACGCAATGACGGCAGCCGCGGCTCCCCTCCCGCACGACGCCGGGCTCCATGTCGGTCACGACGAGCGGCCCTTCCTCCGGCGGTACGTCTTCTCGACCGACCACAAGACGATCGGCATCCAGTTCCTGTTCCTCAGCCTGATCTTCCTGCTGCTGGGCGGGCTGATGGCGATGGTGATCCGCTGGCAGCTCGGGTTCCCCGGGACGCCGGTCCCCGGCGGCTCCGTCCTCCCCGACGCGATGGCGCCGGGGGGCGTGCTCCGGCCGAGCTTCTACAACGCCCTGGTCACGATGCACGGGACGTTCATGATCTTCTTCGCGGTGATGCCGCTCCTCACCGGCGTGTTCGCGAACTACCTGATCCCGCTCAAGATCGGCGCGCCGGACATGGCGTTCCCGCGCCTCAACATGTGGTCGTTCTGGCTGATGATCCCCGCGGGGACGCTGGCCCTCGCCGGCTTCTTCGTGGAGGGCGGCTCGGCGGCCTCCGGCTGGACCGCGTACGCGCCGCTCTCAAACTCCCCCCTCTACACGGGCGTCTCGGCGGGCCAGATCCTCTGGTGCGTGGCGATCGTGGTCTTCGGCGCGTCGTCGCTGCTCGGCTCGGTCAACTACGTCACGACGGTGGTGAACCTCCGCGCGCCGGGGATGACCTGGATGCGGGTGCCCCTGTCGGTCTGGGCGCTGTTCATCACGGCGATCCTCGCGCTCCTCGCGGTGCCGATCCTGGCGGGCGCGATCATCATGCTGCTCTTCGACCAGGTGCTGGGGACGCACTTCTACCTGCCGGCGGGGGGCGGGCAGCCGCTCCTCTGGCAGCACCTCTTCTGGTTCTTCGGGCACCCCGAGGTCTACATCCTCATCCTCCCGGCGATGGGGATCGTCTCCGACGTCATCGCCAACGGGTCGCGCAAGCCGATCTTCGGTTACACCTCGATGGTGTTCGCGATCGGGGGCATCGCCGTCCTCGGGTTCATGGTGTGGGGCCACCACATGTTCGTGAGCGGGATGAACCCCACCCTCGGGATGAGCTTCATGGCCTCGACGATGCTCATCGCGGTGCCCACCTCCATCAAGGTGTTCAACTGGCTCGGCACGATGTGGCGGGGGAACATCCACTTCCACGTGCCGATGCTGAACGCCATCGGCTTCCTGTCGATGTTCGTGATCGGCGGCCTGAGCGGGATCTTCATGGCCGCGACCCCGGTGGACATGTACATCCACGACACCTACTTCATCGTGGCACACATCCACTACGTCCTGTTCGGGGGGAGTCTCTTCGCGGCGTTCGCCGGGATCTCCTACTGGTTCCCGAAGATGTTCGGCCGCCAGATGAACGACACGCTCGGCCGCTGGCACTTCTTCCTGACCTTCGTCTTCTACAACCTGACCTTCTTCCCGATGCACCTCCTCGGGCTGGGCGGGCACATGCGCCGGCTCTACGACCCGACGCAGTACCCCTTCCTGGCGCCGCTGGAGCCGATCAACCGCTTCGTCTCGGTGAGCGCCTTCCTGCTCCTCGCGGCGCAGCTGCCGTTCATCGTGAACTTCTTCTGGAGCCTCTTCCGCGGGCCGAAGGCGCCAATCAACCCGTGGCGCGACAACAGCCTCGAGTGGACGGTGCCCTCGCCGCCGCCGCACGGGAACTTCGCCCAGACGCCGACGGTGTACCGCGGCCCGTACGAATACAGCGTCCCCGGCGAGGCGGAGGACTTCCTGCCGCAGGACCGGCCGGCGCCCGCGCGCCAGGAGGCCCACTGATGGCGCACGCCGTCCAGCCCGCCGCCCCCCGCGCCGAGGAGGGGATCGGCGTCTACACGCAGAAGCTCGGGATGTGGGTCTTCCTCGCCTCCGAGGTGATGTTCTTCACGGCGCTGATCGGCTCGTACATCATCCTCCGCTGGGGCAGCGCCGAGTCGTGGCCGGTGCCCCAGGACATCCTGAACATCCCGGTCACGGCGTTCAACACCTTCATCCTGATCTGCTCCAGCGTCTCGATGGTGAAGGCGTACGCGGCCGCCACGCACGACGACCAGCAGGGGCTGCGCTTCTGGCTCGTGCTCACCGTGCTGGGGGGCGCGACCTTCGTCGGCGTGCAGATCCTCGAGTACCAGCACCTGATCCATGAAGGCCTGCTGCCCAGCGGCATCCGCGACGGCAGCGCGCTCGCCGCGCGGCTGGTGGACTCCGGGAAGCTGACCGCCACCGCGGGGGGCCTCTTCGGCTCGGCGTTCTTCACGATGACGGGGTTCCACGGCTTCCATGTCACCTGCGGCGTCATCTGCATGACGTTCGTGACGATCAAGGCGTTCCGCGGCGGCTACAGCGGCGGGCGGTTCCACGGGGTCGAGGTGATCGGGCTCTACTGGCACTTCGTGGACCTGGTCTGGATCA
>JBEKGT010000209.1:0-4577 GCA_050012655.1 Gemmatimonadales bacterium
TGCTCCCGGAGCGCAAGCTCCCTCAAGGGCCCTGGGAGACTACCAGGTCGATAGGCGGCAGGTGTACAGGCGCGCAAGCGTGTCAGCCGAGCCGTACTAATCGCCCGTGAGGCTTGATCTCTCCCCGAGAGTGTCACACCAAGTGTGAGTCCGAAGACACCCGTCACCCGGTTTCAGTCTCGATTTGGCTGGCGACTCGCGCGCCGGGGCCACACCCGTTCCCATCCCGAACACGGAAGTTAAGCCCGGCAGCGTCGATGGTACTGCCGACGGACGTCGGTGGGAGAGTAGACCGTTGCCAGCCATTCCCCTCGAAGCCCGCACCAGCCCACCGGTGCGGGCTTCGCAGTTTCCGGTATACTTCCTTCATGTCCCGCTGCGGCATCGTCGTCCTCGCCGGCCGCCCCAACGCCGGCAAGTCCACGCTCCTCAACGCCCTCGTCGGGGAGCCGCTCGCCATCATCTCGCCGAAGCCGCAAACGACCCGCGTGCCGGTCCGGGGCCTCCTCTCGGATGCCGAGTCCCAGATCATCTTCGTGGATCCCGCCGGCCTGATGGATCCGGGCTACCCGCTGCAGCGCGGGATGCGCCGCGCCGCCCTCGAGGCGGTCCACGACGCGGACGTGGTCGTGCACGTGCACCCGCTGCCGGAGGCGCCGGCGCCTCGTCTCGAGGACCTGATAGGCCGGCGCCCCGCGAAGGTGGTGCTCGCCTACACGAAGGCGGACATGGTCCCCGAGGCGAAGCGCCCGCCCCTCGCGCCGGGCGCCCTCGCGGTGTCCGGCACGACGGGGGAGGGCGTCAGCGGCCTCCTCGCCGCGATCCGCGCGTTCCTCCCCGAGGGCCCCTTCCTCTACGACGCCGACGACGTCGGGACCCAGCCCCTCCGCTTCTTCGCCGCGGAGTTCGTCCGCGAGGCGGTGTACGCCGCGCTGCGGGAGGAGCTGCCCTACAGCGTGGCCGTGGAGATCGACGAATTCCGCGAGGGCGAAGACCCGGTGTATATTCGGGCGGTCCTCGCCGTCGAGCGCGAGAGCCAGAAGCCGATCGTCCTCGGCAAGGGCGGCCGTACCATCCGCGCCATCGGCACTGCGGCCCGCGAGCGCATCGCCGCCTTCCTGGATCGCCGCGTGTATCTCGACCTCTGGGTGACGGTGTGGCCGCGTTGGCGGCGCGACCCCGCCGTGCTCGCGCGCTTGGGACTCCCGCTGCCACCGGAGACCGACCGATGAGCCTGCCGAAGGACCTGCTGGAGATCCTCGTCTGCCCGAAGTGCAAGGGCGACCTGGAGTACCGCACGGAGCCCGCGGAGGAGCTGGTGTGTCACGCCTGCCGACTCCGCTACGCGGTGGACGACGGCATCCCGATCATGCTCATCGATGAGGCGAAGCCGCTCTAGCGCCCGCCTCATCGCCCTGGTCCTCGGCGGCGCCGGCCTCGTCGGCGCCGGGGCCGCGCGACCCCTCCGTGCCCAAGCCATCACGCAGGCCCAGGGCGCGGAGTTCCTGCTCCTCCCGGTCGGCGCCCGCGCCACAGCCCTCGGGCAGGCCGCGACCGCCGACGGCGGCACCACCGAAGCGATCTTCTGGAACCCCGCCGGCCTCGCCGCCATCCCCCGTGCCGAGTTCGCCGTCCACCACTACGATGCCTTCTTCGGCACGGGCGACGCCGTCGCGCTCGCCGCGCACAGCGCCAGCCTCGGCACCATCGCCGTCGCGGCCTACCTAGTGAACTATGGCGACCTCGACCTCACGGCGCGTGAGGGGAGCGGCGTGCCGATCGGGCGGATCTCCCCCCGCAACGTCGCCCTCTCGGTCAGCTACGCTACCGAGGTGGGCAGCGGCGTGGACGTCGGCGTCACCTACAAGCTCGTGCAGTTTCGGGTGGATTGCTCCGGCGACTGCACCGACGTACCCGCCTCCATCGCCACCACGCACGCGGTGGACGTGGGCGCCCGCTTCTCGCCGGCGGGGCTCCCGTTCGTGGTGGGCGCCTCCCTCCGCAACATCGGCTTTCCGTTGCAGGTGAACAACAGCGCGCAGGCGGACCCGCTCCCCGCGCGGTTCAGCGTCGGCGTGGCGTACATGCTGGTGCGCCCGGTCTCGCCGCGCCCCGAGGAGCACTTCGACGTGCGCGTCCTCGCGGACGTCCAGGGGGCGCTGCGGCGCGGGCAGGAGGCGCCGGTCGCTCTCGTGGGGCTCGAATCGGGAGTGGGCGATCTCATCCGGATCCGTGGCGGCTACGCCTTCCTCGACTCCGATGCCAAGGGGCCGAGCCTCGGCGTGGGGATCAAGATCGGCGGGATGTCGCTCGACCTCGCGCGGGTCTTCTTCGCCAACGACATCGGGGAGCAGGAGCCGTTCCACGTCTCGTTCCGCGCGGAGTTCTAGCGTGGCCCGAGCCCTCCTCGCGGCTCTCTGCGCCGCCTGCGTGACGGCGGCGGCGGCGGCGCCGGCGGCGGCCCAGGCGCTCCCGCGGCCGATCGGAGTGGCGGCGGATCCCGCTCCCGCGGTCGCGCTCCGCGCCGCGTGGCGCGACTCATTCCCGCCCGGGCCGCGGCCCGCGGCACTGGTCGCGGGTCTCACGCCGCCGGCGTCGCGCATGCCCCTGGCCCGGCGGCCGTGGGTGTGGCCCATCGCGTCGCTCCTCGTTCCCGGGAGCGGGCAACTCCTCGCCGGCCGGCCGCGGGGTGTGGTGTACCTCGCGGCCGAAGTGTGGCTCCTGGCGCGCGCTGTGGCCCTCCGCCACGACAGCCGGACCGAGAGCGCGTTCTTCCGATCGCTGGCGTACACCGTCGCCCGGAGGCGCTACGGCTATGAGCGGGTGGATGGGCCGTGGCCGTACTACGAGGAGATGGGCAAGTACATCGAGAGCGGCGTGCTCGACAGCAACCCGACGGGCGCATTCAGCCCGGAGACCGACACCACCACGTACAACGGACACTTGTGGCAGCTCGCGCGCCGCACCTTCTTCGAGAATCCGGACTCCACGCCGGATCCCTCGTCGCCCTCCTACACGGCGGCGCTCCGCTTCTACCAGGCGCGCGGCGTGAGCGACGTCTACCGGTGGAGCTGGCGCAACGCGCGCCTCGAGCAGGACGTCTACCGGGCCTCCATCCGCGCCTCCGACGATGCGTATCGCGCCGCCACCAACTACCTCGGCGGGGTCTTGCTCAATCATCTCCTCAGCGCCGTGGATGCGTTCATCGCCGCGCGGATCGGGCGGAGCGGCGTGCTCCCCGCCGTTCGTCCCGCGGCGGCCGGCCCGGGGGCCCTGCTCGAGTGGCGCGCGGCCTTCTAGTCGGGCCGTCAGCCGCCCGCCGCCGTGCTGCCCCGCGCGCCCGTTCGCACCCCGTGATTTGACGCCCCTCTCGGTGCGCGCTAAATTGTTCCGCTTTCGTGGGTTGCACGTCGCCAGAGGAACATGATGCGAACGCGCATGACCATCATCTACTTCAGCCCGGGTTCGGGTTCCCTGTCGCCCCTGGTGTCTGCATGGGTCGCGGGGAAGGGCGTGAGGGCCGAGGTGGTGGCCGACGCGGCGCAGATCGTGGCGATGGCGCTGCGGGCGCTCCCGGCGATGGTCCTGGTGGATGGTGACGGGGCGTCGGCGGGCATGGAGCTCTGCCGGGCGCTGAAGAACGACCCCTACAGCGCGATCGTCCCGGTGGCCTTCCTCTTCCACGCCCATCACGACGCCCAGGTGCTGGCGGCGTTCCAGGCCGGCGCCGATGAGGTGCTCTCGCCGGTCTTCGACCAGGACGAGCAGCGCGCGCGCCTCGACGTCCTCCTCACCCAGACGGAGCGGGACGTCAGCGTGCATCCGTCCACGCGACTGCCAGGGACGAACGAGATCGAGCGCGAGATCAAGCGGCGGATGGAGGGGGGCTCGCCGTTCGCGGTGTGCTACGCCGACCTTGACAACTTCAAGGAGTACAACGACCGGTACTCGTACAATGACGGGGACCGTGTCATCTTTCTCCTGTCGCGGATCCTGCACGACGTGGTGAAGGGGCTCTGCGGCGCCGGCGGCTTCGTCGGGCACATCGGCGGGGACGACTTCATCTTCATCCTCCCCCTCGACATGGTGGCCCCGTGCGCCGGGGAGATCATCAGCGTCTTCGACACGCTGATCTCGTACCAGTATTCGGAGCAGGACCGCCGGGCGGGGTACTTCTTCGGGAAGGACCGCCGGGGCCAGCTCCACAAGGTGCCGTTCATGACGCTCTCTATCGGCGTCGTGACGAACGAGCGGCGCCGGTTCACGCATCCCGCGCAGGTCAGCGAGCTGGCCACCGAGATGAAGAGCTACGCCAAGACGCTGCCCGGCTCGGTTTTCGTGGTGGATCGCCGCAACGATCCGTTGCGCGACGAGGGCGACTGACGCATGAACGTGACCTGTCCGACCTGCTCGACCGTCTTCCGTGTGGACCCGGCCAGGGTGCCCGCCGGTGGCGTCCGCGCGCGCTGCTCGGTCTGCCGTGGCGTCTTCCCCGTGGGGATCGCGGAGACTCCTCCCGCCCCCGCACCGGTCGTTGCCGCAGTGGCGGCGCCGCCGCTGCCCCCGCCGCCAGCACC
>JBEKGT010000210.1:0-4563 GCA_050012655.1 Gemmatimonadales bacterium
GGAGATGCTGCAGCAGGGGAGCCGGTACCTCTTCCGGCCGGCTGGCATCCGCATCCAACCGGGTGACATCGTGGAGTTCGAGAGCGTGTCGGGGGGGCCGCACAACCTGCAGTTCTACCCGAACCGCATCCCGACCGGGGCGCGGGAGTTCCTGAACCGGGCGATGCCGCAGCGGCAGGGCGACCTGGCGAGCCCGTTCTTCACGCAGCCCCACCAGAAGTACGCGATCAACTTCACGGGGGCGCCGGAGGGCACGTACGACTTCTTCTGCCTCCCGCATCAGGCGCTCGGGATGAAGGGGACGATCATCGTGGGGCACCCGGGCGGGCCGGGGAGCACGATCAACGACGGGGAGCCCACTCCGGCGCAGGTGCCGCCCGCGAGCGACTGACCGCGGGCCGCTTGCACAGACCTCCGCCGGGGGATAATTCTCCAGGCGGAGGTGCCGCATGAGCCAGGGCCGCACCGGCGAGGGCTTCTCCCTCGTCGCCGACATCCCGATCGACGCGGTGCGCGCTACAGCCGCCGGCTTCGTGCTCGAGGGCCGCGGCGGAGACCAGGGCGACTTCCGCCTCGAGCTCCACTTCGATTACCCGGTCGATGCGAAGACCCGCAAGGTGCTCGGGGAGCTGCTGTCTCAAGCCGAGGTCCGGGTCTCGCGCCGCGGGGCGGTGCGCGCGGGCGGCTGACCCCCACACGACCCCGGTGACTGCGGTCACGGCGGTCGGTGCCGGGCGCCTGTAACGTCACACTCTCGTCATCTGAAGGCGGGTCGCCTTGCCGGGGTCCGCGGTGGGCTGCATTTTGGTCGCAGCCCGCACGATGCACAGTGTTGACTCATCTTCACGTTGTCCCACTGCGAGGTAGGACCCCATGAGCGCACCCACCCGCGCCATCGGCGCCTGCCGGCTCGCCGTCCTGCTGCTGCTCGGGGGATGTGCGGGCGGCGGGGCCCTCCGGGTCAGTGACATTACGCCTGAGGCCATCCCCGCGCTGGAGCAGGCGCGCGCCCAGCGACCCGGGGACGCGGCGACGTTGGCGCGGCTCGGGGTGGCGTACTTCAAGGCCGGGCGGTTCGCCGATGCGCGGCAGGCGCTCGACAGCGCCGTTGCCCGCGACGCCCGGAACGGCCTCGCGGCCATCTACCTCGGGATGGCCACCGAGGCGGTGGGCGATTTCCCGGCGGCGCGGACCGCCTACCAGCACTACGTGGACATCGCGCGGAGCGGCGAGCTGCGGGAGACCGCGCGGCGGCGCCTCGCCTTGGTCGGGCGGCACGAGATGGAGTTCCAGGCCCGCCAGGCGCTGGCCCATGAGGCGTCCCTCTCGCAGCAGGCGCCGGAGGCGAACACCGTCGCCGTGATGCCGTTCGGCTACACCGGCACCAACGCGCAGATCCAACCGCTCTCGCGCGGGTTCGCGCAGTTGGTGGTGACGGACCTGGCGAAGAGCCGCCAGATCCGGGTGCTGGAGCGCGAGCGGATGCAGGCGATGATGGACGAGATGCGGCTCTCCGATTCGGGCCGCGCGGACCCGCAGACGGCGCTGCGCAGCGGCCGCATGCTGCGCGCCTCGCGGGTGGTGCAGGGCACCCTCGCCGAGCGGGGGAGCGACCTCCTCGTGAGCGCGGCGGTGGTGGACGTGGCGAGCGCCGGGGTCGCCGCCTCCACCAACAACTCGGATGCGCTGAACCGGCTCTTCGACCTCGAGAAGCAAGTCGTCCTCTCGATCTTCACCAACCTGGGAATCCAGCTCTCCGACCAGGAGCGTGCGGCCATCAACCAGCGCCCGACGCAGAATGTACAGGCCTTCCTCGCGTACAGCCGGGGCCTCGAGGCGCAGGACCGCGGCGATTACTCGGGCGCGCGGGACGCGTTCGGCGAGGCGGCGGGGCTCGACCCGTCGTTCCACGCGGCGACGCAGGGTGCCAGCGCCGCGTCGGATCTCTCCATTGCGGCGCAGCAGACGACCGCGCAGGTCGAGGCCGCGGTGGTGCAGAACCAGGCCGCGACCGGTGGCGGGGTGACGGACGAGGCGAGGCGCGACGCGCTGCAGCAGGCCTCGAACAACGTCAACCCCACGCAGACGGTGCAGCAGAACACCGAGCAGCAGCAGCAGCAGCAGCAGACCCAGGCGCCGGCCCGGCAGCCCGGCGCTGAGGTGACCAACACGCAGGGTACGCCGCCGGCGACGGGCACGGTGGTGATCGTGATCCGGAGGCCCCAGTGAGCGCCGCGGCGCGCAGGACCGCGCTGGCGGCGCTGGTCGCGCTGGCCATCCCGTGCACGCTCCGCGCCCAGGGTGACGTACCGGTGGGCGGGGTGCGGTTCCTCTCGGGCGTAGAGGCGCGCAGCGTCTCGTTCGACGCGGGGCTCGGCATCAAGAGCGCGGGCGAGTTCGCCATCCCGATCGGCGCGATGTGGACGGCGACGCCGCGCCTCGCGTTCGACTTCGGCGTGCGCTACGCGAGCGTCTCGCGCACGCCGGAGGCGGCGGGCCAGAGCAAGGTGACCGTCTCCGGCCTCACCGATACCCAGGTGCGCGCCGTCTACCAGGTTGTGCCGGACGTGGTGGTCGTCACCCTGGCGGCCAACCTGCCGACGGGGAAGACGAAGCTCACCTCCGACGAGCTGGTGACCGCGGGCGTGGTGGCCTCGGACCTGATTCCCTTCCCCGTGGCCAACTTCGGCTCCGGCGCCAACGTCACCACCGGCGTCGCGGTCGCGGCCCCGGTCGCCGGCTGGGCGGTCGGCCTGGCCGGCAGCTACCGCCTCACAAGCGGGTATACGCCCCTCGCCGCGGTGGACTCGAGCTACAAGCCGGGTGGCGAGCTCAAGCTCCGCGTGGGGGCGGACCGGGTCATCGGCCAGGGCCGCGTCTCCCTCGGCTTCACCTACTCGACCTTCGCCGACGACGCGTTCGGTGGGGCGCAGATCTACCGGCCCGGGAAGCGCTATATCACGCAGGGCTCGTGGAGCTTCCCCGTTGGCAACCTCGGCCTCGCGCTCTACGCGTGGGATCTCTACCGCGACGGCGGCACCGTGATCGTGGGCGGCAGCACCACCGAGAAGCAGAACGTCCTCGCCGCCGGGGCCGCGGCGTCGGTGCAGATCGGGCGCAGCGTGCTGCACCCGCAGATCGAGTACCGCATCCAGAGCGCGGGGGTCTCGAAGATGGCGGCCGTCGGCCACCTGCTGAGCCTCAGCGCCCGCTATCAACTGGCGCTCAATGAGCGCTTCGCGCTCCAGCCGGCGGTCCGGTTCGACACCGGCAACCAGATCTACAACGGCGCCACGATCGGCCTCTCTGGCTGGGGGCTCTCCGTGGGGCTTCGGGCGAGCATGTGACCACACGCCGGAAGGTCCTCACTGGACTCGCGCTCGCCGCGGTCGCGGCGGCCGCGGGTTGTCTCGATGCCCTTGCTCCCGGCGCGGCCCATCGCGTCGGGAACCTTGGTATCGTGCCCGTGTTCGAGGGCGCGGCCAGCCGTGACGGGATCCCGGCCGACGTCGACTCGATCGTCGTCACCATCCACAACCCCAACCCGCCACCCGCCGACACCACGGTCGGTGTCCGGATCCTGCCTGGTCAGGACTCGATCGTCATCACCATCGAGGTGCCGCTCTCCACCGCCGCCACCGACGTCCGGACGCTGACCTTCCAGGCGATCCGCTCGAGCGACGGTGCGGTGCTGTACTCGGGCACGCAGGATATCACCGTCAAGGCGGGGCTGCCCTCGACGGCCGACTCGGTGCGGGTGCGGTACGTTGGACCCGGCCAGAATATCCGGTCGCTCGCGCTCGCGCCCCACTCCGTCGTGCTGCAGCCGGGTGGCACCTTCACCTCCTGGGTGGTGACGGCCCTCGACTCGACGGGCGCGACGATCATCGGGATGCCGGTGCTCTGGCACAGCAACGATCCCACGAAGGTGAGCATCGACGCCACCGGTGCGGCGCGCGGCGGAGCAACGGGCCAGACGTACGTGTTCGCCATCGCAGGCGCCCGCGCGTCCGCGTACGACAGCGCGCTGGTCGTCGTCTCGACGTCGCCGGTGGCGGTGATCGGCCTGGCCCCGGGCAGCGCCGCTTTCACGGCCACCGCGGGCAGCGCCAACCCCGCCGCGCAGACAGTCGCCGTGACGAATGCCGGCATCGGGACCCTCTCCGGCCTCGCTGTCGGGACGATTGCGTACGGCGCGAGCGAGCCCACGGACTGGCTCATCGCCACCCTGAGCCAGGCGAGCGCGCCCGCGACCCTCACGCTGCAGCCGGCCACCGGCTCGCTGCCTGCGGGGACGTACCACGCCACGGTGCCGATCGCGTCCGCGCAGGCCTCGAACAGCCCGCAGACGGTCGCGGTGACCTTCACCGTCGCCGCGGGCCCGGCGATCAACCTCGCCTCGACGAGCCTGACGTTCAGTGCGACGGCGACCGGCGCCGATCCGGCGAGCCAGACCGTGGCCGTGACCAACGGCGGCGGCGGGACGCTGACGGGGCTGGCTGTCGGGACCATCACCTACGGGGCAAGCCAGCCGACGGGCTGGCTCACGGCCACGCTCGACTC
>JBEKGT010000211.1:0-4540 GCA_050012655.1 Gemmatimonadales bacterium
GGGGAGACGCCGGGCGACGAGAGGAGCATTCCGCTCTGCGCCGTCACATTGCCGCTGGACCGCAAATTGATGGTGGCCTTGCCAAAGGCGACGAACTTCTCCCACGACGTGGCGAATACCCGGAACTGCGCCATCGCTTGGATCAGCGCGCCGACGCCCATCGCGCCGAACAGGAACATCGCGCCCGTGCCGCCGCCCCGGCCGGCCTTGTGGATCTCCGACGCCGCGACCGACTCGGGGAAGGGCAGCTCCACGTCCTCCACCATCACGCGGCGCAGCAGCGCCACGAACATGATCCCGAGCACGCCGCCCGCGAACATGATCGCCGCCGACTGGAGGTAGTGCCCCGTCGTGGCGAAGTCCTTCCAGATCCCGCTGATGAAGAACGCCGGGATCGTGAAGATCGCGCCGGCGGCCACCGACTCGCCGATGGACCCCACGGTGCGGGCGAAGTTCTCCTCGAGGATCGAGCCGCCCACCAGACGCAGGATCGCCATCCCGATCACCGCGGCCGGATAGGTCGCGGCGATCGTCATCCCCGCCTTGAGGCCGAGGTAGGCGTTCGCGGCCCCGAGGATCACGCACATCACGAGACCGATGATGAGCGCCCGGACCGTGAACTCGCGCATGTCCGTCTGCGCGGGAACGTACGGCCGGAAGCGGCTTCCGCCTGCGCTCACTGGGGTGTCAGCCATTGCGACTCCGGATGTGAGGTAGGGGCGCCTACGCCGGGATGAACGACGTCTTCGGCGTGAGGCGCCGGACCCAGGCCGCCAGCAGCGCCGCCGTGCGGTCGAGGTCGTCGTACGCGACCATCTCGTTGGGGCTGTGCATGTAGCGGCAGGGCACCGACACCAGCCCCGTCGCGACGCCCTGCCGGGACGTGTACACGGCGTCGGCGTCGGTGGAAGTGTAGCGCGGCGCCGCCTCGATCGCGAAGGGGATCCCCTCCGCCTCGGCCGCCGCCACCAGCTGGTCGAAGACCACTCCGCTCACCGCCGACCCGCGCGCGAGCGCCGGGCCCCCGCCCAGCTTGAAGTCCCCCTGCTCCTTCTTCTCGGCCCCGGGGAAGTCGGTGGCGTGCGTGACGTCCACCACCACCGCCGCCTGCGGCGCGACGTGGAAGGCACTGGTCCGCGCCCCGCCCCCCGTCGTGCTGATCTCCTCCTGCGTGGTGGCCACCGCCACCGCCGCCGCCGCGGGAGGCGCGGCCGCGAGGCGCCGCAGCGCCTCCAGGACCACGAACGCGCCGATGCGGTTGTCGATGGCGCGCGAGGCGAGCCGCCCGTTGGGGAGCTCGAGCGCCTGGCAGGCGATCACGCCCGCGTCCCCCACCCGCACCCGCTCCAGCGCTTCCGCCTTGTTCGCGACGCCGATGTCGATCCACAGGTCGGTGATCTTCGAGACCTTGTCCCGGTCCTCGGTCTTCATCAGGTGGATGGCCTTCTTACCGATCACGCCGGGCACCGGGCCGCCCCGCCCCAGGAGCACGACCCGCTGGCCCACGAGCACCTGGCTGTCCCAGCCCCCGACCGCGCCGAAGTGGACGAAGCCCTCGTCGTCCACGTGCACCACCATCACGCCGATCTCGTCCACGTGCCCGGCGAGCATCACGCGCGGGCCGCCGGCGGAGTTGATCGTCGCGAACGAGTTGCCCGCGACGTCCACCTCCACCGCGGCGAAGGTCTTCGCCTCCTCCCGCCAAATCCGGGCGGGGAGCTGCTCCGACCCCGAGGGGCCGGGCGCGTCGAGGAGACGCTTCAGGAAGTCGAGGGAATGATCGTCGAGCATCAGGGGGCTCTCGGCAGGAGCCGGGGACGGAGATGGGTCACGTTACGCCCCACCCGCGCGTCTGGCAAGGCGGAAACGCGCTCGGATATCGCCTCCAGGTGGGCCATCGTGGCCGCGGAGTCCGCCCCCGTCTGGAACCGGGGGGTGTTCCCCGCGCCGACCGGCCGCACCACCAGGCGGGGCGGTGCGCCGCGCACGAAGGTCAGCTCGGCCCACAGCCCCGAACGGGTCCAGGGGGAGTTCTGAAGGAAGACGAAGTTCCCGAGGGAGTACACGATGGGCCTGCCGTCCACCCACTCGACGCCCTGCGGCACATGCGGGTGGTGCCCGATCACGGCGTCGGCGCCGGCGCGGACGAGCCCCCGCGCCAGGGTCACGTCCTGCGGTGGCGGCACGGGCTTGTACTCGAAGCCGTGGTGCAGGGAGACGAGCACGATGTCCGCACCGAGGGAGTCGCGCGCGACGCGGGCCGCGCGGCGGAAACGCAGGGTGTCGGCCCACGCTACGCAGCACTCGGCGGGGCGCCCCACCACCGACATGCTGGGGTCGTTGAAGATCGCCGTGAGGGAAAAGAGGGCGACGGTCCATCCCTTCGCCCGGAGGATGGCGGGGCGCCAGGCGTCGTCGGCCGTGGGCCCGGTGCCGGCGTGCGCCACGCCGGCGCTGTCGAGGTGCGCGAGCGATTCGAGGAGGCCGGCCCGCCGGAAGTCCCAGGCATGGTTGTTGGCCGTCGCGACCGCCGCGAAGCCGGCGTCCCGCAGGAGCGCGGCGCCCTGCTGCGGTCCCGCGAAGACCATCGTCCCCGGCGGATCGGCGTAGCCGCCGCGGTCGACGAGCACGCTCTCGAGGTTCCCGATCGCGAGGTCGGCCGCGCGCAGGGCGTCCCGGACGCCGGCGAACACCTCGGCGCCCCGCCCCGGGAGGATGACGTCCCGCGCCAGGCCTCGCGCGAAGTTGATGTCGCCGACATGCACGAGGCGCAGAGTATCGGAAGGAGCCGTCGGCCGTGGGCCGTCAGCCGTCAGCCGCCGGCGTTCAGCCGCTAGACGCGCGCCGGGAGCGGCATGCAGGAAGACGGGCAACAGGGCGGCCGCGAGCAGTGGTGCGGCGAGGGCGGGGGTCCGGGGGCGGAGGGGCACGTTCCGGTATAGTATAGGCGCATGAACGAAGGAACGCCCCTGGAGGCCCGCACCTTCGCCGCCCCCGACGGTGCGCGCTGGGAGGCCCGCGTCATCGCCCGCGGCGCGGCATCGGCCTACCTCTCGCCCAAGGTGGGCCGGCCGACTGTGCAGTTCACACGACTGGAGGGGTCGCCGGTCCCCCCGCGCTACGCTCTGCTGGCCGCGCCGAGCCTCGCCGAGATGAGCGAGGATGCGCTCGCGGCGCTGTGGGCACGCGCCCGGGTCTACTAGCGGCGGAGCCCCCGCGACGGGCGGGGGGGAGACGCACGAGCGCCCGGCCACCGACCGGGCGCTCGTCGCGTCGGCGGGTGCCGGCCGGGGGTCAGTCGCCGCTGTCGGGGAGGAGGCGCGCGGTGGCCGTGCCGATGAGCCGCCACGCCGCCAGGACCAGCACGATGGACATCACCGTCGTGAGGGGGCTCCACGCGCCGTACGCCGCCTGGAGGAAGAGGTACCATCCGGTGCGCACGCCGAGCTCGTAGCGCTGGCCCACGAGGACCGCGATGACTAGGGCCGGGACCACGCTCACGATGACCAGGAGGGTCCCCGCGGCGCCCGTCATCGGCCGCCGCGTGGGTCCGATCCACGGCCAGAGCCATGCCGGCAGCGCGAGGAGCCAGACGGCGGCGAAGGGGTTCTCCACGACGGCGATCGTCGAGAGGAGCAGCAGGGTCGCCAGCGCGACGGCGCGGCCCGCGAAGGGGTGCCCTGCGAGGAGGTGCAGGCGGCGGCGCAGGCGGGCGAGGCCCCACGCCGCGAGCAGCATCACCGCGATGTAGGCCACGATGGCGAGCCAGTCCACGTCGTAGAGGAACGGGTCGCGCTCGGTGGCGGGGTAGAGCTGGTAGCGCGGCAGGATGCCGACCGCGACGAGCCCCTGGAGGGCGAGCCACCCGGCCAGGGCGATGAGCCACCAGCCGGCGGCGGTGGCCACCTCGGAGCGGAGCGCCGCCCGCGCCGCGGGCTCGACGCGCGCCGACGCCACCGCTTCCCAGGTCGTGAAGAGGAGTGGGACGAAGAGGAGGATCGTCGCCAGGAGGATGGCCACGCCGCGGACCATCCGGTCACCCGCCACCCGCAGGTAGGTGGACGCGCCGCTCATCCGCGGATTCCGGTCGAGCGAGAGCACCAGCCGCTCGACCCCCGCGCCGAGGTACCGGAACGCCTTCGCGTCCAGGGTCTCGACCCGGTCGCCAGGCGTATGATAGAGGAAGTCCGCGTACGCCCGCTTGCTTGGCAGCGTGCCGAGGTTCACGGCGGGGATGCCCCGGCCGACGAGGGGGCCCTGGTCCTCCGTCGAGAGGCGGATGGTCCGCAGGTACCACTCCTGGAAGAACCCGACGTCGCGCACCGGCGTGGCGTGGTAGCCGAGAGCGTCGGCGGCGGCGACCCGCAGCCAGAGGGGCGCGTAGCCGTCCCCCTGGCCGGCGCCGGCGATCGCCACCCCCACCGCGTCGCCGTTGGCGACGTGGTCGATCGAGACGGCACCCAGGATGGAGTCATCGCGGCCGAGGGGCGAGTCGGCGAGGCGCGCCGCCCCGGCCTGGCCCCACGTCCCCGCGTCCACC
>JBEKGT010000212.1:0-4519 GCA_050012655.1 Gemmatimonadales bacterium
GGGGCCGCCGGCCCCGTGACGCGCGTCACACCCGCCTCGCTAGGGGACTGGCTCGTGGCGCCGCCGCGGCACCCGGCCGGGCGGTTCGGGGCCGCGAAGGCGCCGTGTATATTCGAAAGCTCGACGGGGGAGACGCGCACATGGCGGAGCTGACGCGGCGGCGGACGGTGACGGTGGACGTGGGCGGCGTGCCGGTGGGCGCCGACCACCCGATCGTCGTGCAGTCCATGACCAACACCGACACCGCGGACGCGGAGGCGACGGCGCACCAGGTGGCGGCGCTCGCCGCCGCCGGCTCGGAGCTGGTGCGGGTGACGGTGAACACCGAGGAGGCCGCCGCGGCGGTCCCCCGCATCGCCGAGCGGCTGGGCCAGCTCGGGTACACGGTGCCGCTCATCGGCGACTTCCACTACAACGGCCACATTCTCCTGCGGAAGCACCCCGACTGCGCCCGCACACTCGCCAAGTACCGCATCAACCCCGGCAACGTCGGGGGGAAGCGGCACGACGAGAACTTCCGCGCGATCGTCGAGGTGGCGCTGGCCAACGGGAAGCCGGTCCGCATCGGCGTGAACTGGGGCTCCCTCGACCAGGCGCTCCTTACCGAGCTGATGGACGCCAACGCCGCGCGGCCGGAGCCGCAGGAGGCGCGCGAGGTGATGCTCGACGCGATGGTGGAGAGCGCGCTCCGCTCCGCCGCCCTCGCCGAGGAGTGCGGTCTGGCGCACGACCGGATCATCCTCTCCGCCAAGGTCTCCGGCGTGCAGGACCTGGTGGACGTGTACCGGAAGCTGGCCGCGCGGTGCGACCTCCCCCTCCACCTCGGCCTCACCGAGGCGGGGATGGGGGCAAAGGGGATCGTCGCGTCCACGGCGGGGCTCTCGATCCTCCTCCAGGAGGGGATCGGCGACACGATCCGCGTCTCGCTGACGCCGGCGCCTGGGGGCGATCGCACCAAGGAGGTGCTGGTCGCGCAGCAGGTGCTCCAGTCGCTCGGCATCCGGAGCTTCGTCCCCCAGGTGACCGCGTGCCCGGGGTGCGGCCGCACCACGAGCACCTTCTTCCAGGAGATGGCGGCCGGGATTCAGGCGTACCTCCGCAAGCAGATGCCGGACTGGCGGGAGCGGCACGCCGGGGTCGAGGAGATGCGGGTCGCGGTGATGGGGTGCGTGGTGAACGGCCCCGGCGAATCGAAGCATGCCAATATCGGGATCTCGCTCCCCGGCACCTTCGAGGAGCCGACGGCGCCTGTCTACGTGGACGGCCGGCTCTTCACCACGCTCCGCGGGGACGACATCGTGCCCCGTTTCCTCGCCATCCTCGACGAGTACGTCTCCTCCCACTACGCGCGGAGCTGAACCGCACCTCCGGAGCCACCCGATGCGCCGTACCCTCTTCGCCCTCCTCGCCACCCTCGCCCTCGCGGGGCGTGCCCTCGCTCAGGACGCGGACCGGGGCGACGCCAGGGTCACCCACAACCGCGACCTCGTCGCGACCACCGAGTGGCTCTCGTTCTACGTGGACTCGGCGAGCGTGTACGTCATCCACGTCGGGCGGAGCGACTCCGCGTTCCGCGCCGGCCACATCCCGGGGGCGCACTTCCTGCCCCTGTCGGCCGTGGCGGTGCCCGTGAACGGCGTGCCGAACGAATTCCCCGCACCCGAGCGGATGGCCGCGGCGTTCCGGACGCTCGGGGTGGGCGACGAGGGCCGCATCGTGATCTACGGCGACGACGCCGGCCTCCTCGCCGCCCGCGCCTGGGTGGCGCTCGACCTCCTCGGGCAGGGCTATCACGCCGCCATCCTCGACGGCGGCCTCGCGAAGTGGCGCGCCGAGGGCCGCCCGGTGGAGACGGCGGTGCGCCCGGTCTCGCCCCATCCCTTCACGGCGGCGTGGCGGGGCGACCGCGTGGTCGCGGCGGCCTGGGTACGCGCGCACCTGCGGGACAGCACCGTCCAGCTCGTGGACGCGCGGAACCCCGATCTGTTCGGCGGCGTCGAGCCGCCGTGCCCGGCTTCACAGCCGAGCTGCCCGCAGACTCCGGCGGCGCGGCGGGGGCACATCCCCGGCGCCGCGAACATCTGGTGGATGAACCTGCTCGCGTCGGCGCAGAACCCGGTCCTGCGCCCGATGCACGAGCTCCACGAGGGGCTGTGGGTCCCGAGCGGCGCCGACCGGCCGGCCGTGCGGACCGTCGTCACCTACTGCCACTCGGGGATGCAGGCGAGCTTCGACTACTTCGTGGCGCGCTACATCGGCTACCGCGACGTGCGCCTGTACGACGGGAGCATGGCCGAGTGGATCGGGCTTCCGCCGGCGCAGTACCCGGTGCGCTCCGATTCGAACTGACCGCCGGCGGCGGGCTCCGCCGCCGAATCCGCATCCCGACCCGACGGCCCCCGTTGCGTGCGCACGACGGGGGTCGCCAGTATTCAGACCATGAATCCACGAACCGCATCACTCGTCGCCGCCTGCGCGCTCGTCGCGCTCGCGGCCCCGGCGCACGCCCAGCTCGCGGTCAGCCGCGCCGGCGAGCCCGACACCACGCCGTTCCGGCCGCGCGAACTTCCGACCACGAGCGCCTACCGCACCGGCTCCGGCATGCCGGGTCCGCTGTACTGGCAGCAGAAGGCGGACTACGACATCCGCGCGTCCCTCGACACCGCGACCAACACCGTCCGCGGCGAGGAGACGATCCGCTACACCAACAACTCCCCCGACACCCTGCGTTACGTGTGGCTGCAGCTCGACCAGAACACGTCGGGCCCTAACAGCCGTCTCGCGGCGCTGCAGCCGCCATGGATGCGGCAGGAGCCTGGGTTCCAGGCCGGGTACACCATCGAGCGCGTGAACGTGCTGCGCGCCGCCCGGCCCGGTGCGAAGCCCTCGGCGACCGCTCTCACCACCCGCGTGAACAACACGATGATGCGGGTCGACCTCGACCGCCCGCTCCCGCCGAAGGCGGTGGCGTCGCTCGACATCGCGTGGCACCACCAGGTGCCGCGGGGGGGCCGCACCGGGCGCGAGCGCTTCCCCGAGGGGTGGCTCTACGAACTGGCACAGTGGTACCCGCGGATGGCGGTGTACGACGACGTGCGCGGCTGGAACACGGAGCAGTACTTCGGCTCGGGGGAGTTCTACCTCGAGTACGGCGACATCGACTTCGCCGTCACCGCCCCCGCCGGCTACACGGTGACGGGCACGGGGGTACTCACCAACGCGGCGCAGGTGCTGGCGCCGGCGCAGCGGACTCGCCTCGCGGCGGCGGTCCGGTCCGACACCACGATCCACATCATCGCGGCCAACGAGGTCGGCACCCCGGCGCTCCTCCCCGCCGGCACCGGCGCCACCCGCACCTGGCGGTTCCACGCCGCCAACGTGCGCGACGTGGCGTGGGCCGCGGGGCCCAACTTCATCTGGGACGCCAGCGGCTGGGACGGGATCCTCATCCAGGCGCTCTACCCGCCGGCGGCGCTGCCCCTCTGGGCCGAGGCCGCCGACATGGGCCGCCACACGATCATGCACCACTCCAACTGGTACCACTATCCCTATCCCACGGCGATCAACGTCAACGGGCCGGTGGGCGGGATGGAGTACCCGATGATCGTGTTCTGCTCCGAGCGGCACGACCGGCTGGGACTGTACTTCGTCACGACCCACGAGCTCGGGCACGAGTGGTTCCCGATGATCGTCGGCTCGAACGAGCGCCTCTACGGCTGGCAGGACGAGGGGTTCAACACCTTCATCGACTACTTCTCCACCGTGGACCGCTTCAAGAACGACACGTCCTTCGCCACGAAGCTGCAGGGCCCGATGTGGGGGATGGAACTGGGCCAGATGTCGGGCTGGACGGAGTATGTCCGCCGCTACACCGGCCGCGAGGCGCCGAGCCTCGAGCCGCAGGACCGCAATGACGGCGGCATCAGCAGCTATCTGCACTACACCAAGCCGGCGGCGGGCCTCCACTTCCTCCGCAACGAGGTGGTGGACTCGGCGGCGTTCGACCAGGCGTTCCGCGAGTACGCGCGGCGCTGGGCGTTCAGGCATCCGACGCCCGCGGACTTCTTCCGGACGATGAACGACGTGCTGGGAGAGGACCTGAGCTGGTTCTGGCGGAGCTGGTTCTACCGCACCGACCACCTCGATCAGGCAGTGGACTCGGTGTCGGTGCGCGATTCGGCGGGCGTCGCCATCCAGGCGCGCGTGTATCTGTCGAACCGGCTGGAGATGGTGGCCCCGGTGGACTTGACGATCACCGGCGCCGACGGATCGGTGCAGCACGTCAAGCTGCCGGTGGAGGTCTGGTACCGCGGCTCGACGACGTCGTACCCGCTGCACGCCACGCAAGCCTCGCGGCCGGTGCGGGTGGTCATCGATGCGCGGGGCGTCTATCCGGACGTGAACCGCACCAATAACACCTGGCAGGCGCCGGCGTCGCCGTGACGCCGGAGTGAATCGTGGGGCGCGCCGCGGCCGGCGCTAGTCGGCCGGCTGCGGCGCCACCGCGAACCGCGGTACC
>JBEKGT010000213.1:0-4517 GCA_050012655.1 Gemmatimonadales bacterium
ATCAGTCCGAGCCAGGCGGCCTGCGCGTCCGCGGCGCTCGACATCATGCAGACCGAGCCGCAACACCTGGATCGCCTCTGGCGGAACACCCGCCGGTACCGCGAGATGCTCAAGGGGCTCGGTCTCGACATTTGGGAAAGCGAGACGCCGGCCATTCCCATCGTGCTCGGCTCGAAGGAGCTCGTCTACCGCTTCTGGCAGGCCCTGCTGGACAAGGGCGTGTTCACGGTCATGTCCATCGCGCCCGCCGTCCCGCCCGGCAAGGACTTGGTGCGCACCGCCATCTCGGCCATGCACAGCGACGAGGATCTCGACCGGGTCGCCGAGGCCATGGCCTATGCGGTGAAGAAACTCTAGGCGCGGGCACCCGGCTTCGTCAGTCCCTTGAACCCGCTCCGCACCGGTCCGCTGTCCGCCACGCGCCGGGCTCCTCATCCGTTCCTTTACACCGTGCTGATCGCGCCGTTTGGCGCGAGCTTCGGCTTTGTGAGCGTGGCGCTCGCCTTCCTGGCCACCCGCGCGGGCCTGACCGTCGAGCAGGGCGCGGAACTCATCGCGGTGGGCATGTTCCCCAACGTCTGGAAATTCTTCTGGGCGCCGGTCGCGGACACGACGCTGACCCGCAAGCGCTGGTACCTGCTTTCCTGCGCGCTCTGTGCGGCCGGCATGCTCGCCATGGCCGTGGTGCCGCTGGGTCCCGCCACGCTCCGGCTCATGGATGCGGTCATCCTCGTGACCTCCACGGCCGCGACCTTCCTCGGGTTCGCCGTGGAGGCCCTGATCGCGCACCTCACGCCGCCGGCGGATCGCGGCCGCGTCAGCGGGTGGTTCCAGGCCGGCAACCTCGGCGGCACCGGAATCGGCGGCGGCCTGGGCCTCTGGCTCCTGACCAGCCTGCCGTCCGGCTGGGAGACGGGACTCGTGCTGGCCGCGTTGACCCTGGCCTGCGCCGCGGTGCTGCCGCTGCTGCCCGACGTGGCGGCGGAGTCGCGCGGCTGTCCGATGATCACGGCGATCTGCAACGTGGCGGCGGACCTCTGGCAGGTGGCCCGCTCGCGGGACGGGGTGCTGAGCGCAATCCTGTGCTTTGTGCCCGTGGGCACGGGTGCGGCCGCGGGAGTGCTGACCCAGGCGGAGGTGGCGGCCCACTGGGGCGCTGGCGTGCATGCCGTGGAGATGGTGCAGGGTTTCCTCACCGGCATCATTTCCATGATCGGCTGCCTCGTCGGCGGATACGGATGCCGGCTGCTCGGCGCGCGGCGGGCCTACGCGGTCTTCGGGGGACTGATGGCCGCGGTGACCGCCGGCATGGCCGTCGCGCCGGCGACGCCCCTCGTGTACGTGACGTTCTGCCTCGGGTACGCTTTGGTCACCGGACTCTGTTTCGCGGCCTTTTCCGGTTTCGTGCTCGATGCCATCGGCGCGGGCAACGCCGCCACGAAATACAACGGCTTCGCCTCGCTCTCGAACACCCCGATCTGGTACCTGGGACTCCTCCTCGCCATGGTAGAAACCCACCTCGGCCCGAAGGGCATGTTGCTCATGGAATCGGTCTGCGGCCTCCTCGGCATCCTTGTGTTTGCCGTCGCGACGGTGGCGTGGCGCCCTCGGCCGGTTCTGGCGGCCACGGTGCCTGCTTCCGGCTGAGAAGGACGGGGCCTGCAGCGGTTCTAATCCAAGCCCGCCAGCAGAGCCCGGGCGGTGTCCGCCCAGATGGGCAGCGGCCGCGACGCCGCTTCGCTCGCCAGCCGCCTCCATGCCGCGTCATCCGTCAACACGGTGCGCAGGGCGGTTGTCCACGCCGTCCGGTCGTTCGGTGCCGCCAGCACGCACCCGCCCCCACCGGCGATTTCGCGCAGCACCGGGAGGTCGCTGCAGACACACGGCCGGCCCTTCCACAGCGACTCCAGCACCGGCAGCCCGCAGCCCTCCGCGAGGGTTGGAAACGCCGTGGCCGTCGCCGTCGCGTACAACCGGTCCAGGAGCGCATCGGGCGCGGCTTCGTGATGATGCGCCCGCGGCTGGATTTTGCGCAGCGCCAGCAGGCGCGCCGCGACCGGACCGCCGAAATGCGGATTCACCCGGCCGACGAGGTGCAGCTCGAAATCGGCGCCCGCGGTCCACAGCGCTTCGCACACGTCGAGCAGGAACATCTGGTTCTTGCGCGGTTCGAGGATGCCGACGCAGAGGAGGTGCGTGGCATCCGGCTTGAGGGGCGAGGTCACGCGGGGGCTGCGGTCGAAGTCGGCGCCGAGCGCCAGGGAACCCGCCGCGGCGCGCACCTCCCCACCCTGCCAGCGCCAGAACTCCACGAGGTCGCGCCGGCTCGCCTCGGAGATCGCCCACACGCGGTCGAAGGCGGCGAGCATTTTCAGGTACTCGGGATGACGGGCCACGCTTTGCGGCCAGGTGATCTGCGGATGCCGCAGCGGGATCGCATCGGCGAACAGCGCCGCCAGCCGGCAGGGCCGCGCGCGCAGAAAGCTCCAGAAACCCGGCCGCTCCGCCTCGCTGAACAGCTCGGCCGTGAAGAGCCAGTCGGCCGGCGAGAAAGTCACGGGCCTCCCGCCGCCGGCGTGCCGCCACGTGCCCTTGCGCCCCTCCCACCGCACCGGCGTCACCGCGGCGCCCAACTCCTGGCGCAGCCGCGCGCTCACCCGCATCAGTCCCGACTGATGCCGCGCCGCGCCGGACTTGGTGACATCGAAGTAAATCATGCGCCTGCTCCCGGGGCCAAGCTGGTGGGAGTTGGGAGGTTCCGCCCCTTCACCGCCTGCGTGAAGCATGCGTGCAGCTGCGCCGCATTCCTGTGCGCGTCGTAATTTTCCTCGACCCAGCGCCGCGCCGCCGCGCGCAACCGCTCCGCCAGCGCGTCGTCCTCCGCCAGCCGGCGCAACGCCGCCACCCATTCCTCCGGCCGGTTCACGTCGGCCACCAGGCCGGTCGCCTCGTGCTGGATCGCCTCGGTCGTCGCCGCCGTGGACGACGTCAGCACGAGCGTGCCGACGGCCATGGCTTCGGGAATGGCGTTCGGCAGACCGTCGCGATCGCCGGTCGACGCCACCACGCCGGTGTGCAGCAGCACGTCGGCCCAGCGCAGGTGTTCCCAAACCTCGGCCGGCGGCACCTCGCCGGTGAAGGCCACCCGCCGCGCCAGCCCGAGCGCCGCAGTCTGGCGCTCAAGCTCTTCGCGCAGTTCGCCACCTCCCACGAGGCGCGCCTCGAAATCCAGCCCCGCCTCGCGCAGCGCGGCGTAAACCTTGAGCTGCGTCCGCAGGCCTTTCTTCGGCACCAGCCGGGCCACGCAGACGAGCCGCAGCGGCCGGCGCGGCGCGCGCAGCGGCTTCAACGCGGGAAAGACATCGAGACCCCGGCGGATGACGGTCACCTTGGCCGCGTCGGCGCCGCGCTCGAGGAGCGTGCGGCGGCCCATCTCGGTCGACGTGTGCACAAAGCGGGCCAGCGCCACCTTCTCCATCAGCCACCAGTCGCCGCCGTGCTCGTAAAGGTCGTAGGCGTGCGCGCCCGTGCCGTACGGAATGCCCGTCAGCCGCCAGATGAGCCACGCCGCCGTGGCGGGCGCGCCGGTCCAGGCCGCGTAGACGAGGTCGGGCGGATCGCGGCGGAACGAGTGGACGAAGCACGCAGTGAAGCCCGCGCCGAGCATGTTCTCCCAGAAATTGAGCGCCGAGGGGGCGCGGCGCCCGAGCGTGTTCACGATGAGCTCCCAGAGCAGGTTGGGCCGCCGGGCCGCCTCGTACGGGATCCACCAGAGCAGCGCCACAAAGAACCACCAGCGCGGCAGGGCCCGGACCGGCAGTCCGCCGAACCGGCCGCCCCCGCCCCAGAGCGAATAGAGCCGCAGCCTGACGCCACGCGCCTGCATCGCCGCGACATCGCGCTGCAGGAACGCCTCGGACGTCTTCGGAAACGTCGTGAACAGATAAGCGACGGTGATCGGTGGTTCAGCCAATCCGCCCGAGCATGCAGGCCGCCCCGCGCCGCGCAATGCTGCGATGAACCTGTGCGCCCGCGTTCAACCCGCCGCCTGCCGGGCGGACGGCGGATGAATTCGCGGGTGCCGGCTTGCTGTGTGTGTGCTTTTCGATAATGCCGATGCGTACCGGAATCATCCATGTCCAAAGCCCCTGAACTCGCAGACCCGACTGCTTATGCCACGGACAGCTGGCGCGTCGACCGCCGGGATTTTCTGAAGGCGTCGGCCGCCTCGCTCGCCGGCCTGATGGCGGGCGGCTGCAGTTTTCTGGCGTCCGAGGAGCCGCGCGGTCCCACCCTGCGTTTCGGCCTGCTCACGGACCCGCACTACGGCAACGCCGCGCCCAAGGAGACCCGCTACTTCGGCGAATCGCTGGAAAAAGTGCGCGAGGCGGTGGAGCAGTTTCACACCGCGCGGGTCCGGTTCCTGGTGGAGCTCGGCGACCTCCTCAAGGACACGGCCCCCGACGAGCCGGAGGAACGCACGCTGGCCAACCTCGCCGCCATCGAGCGCGAGATCC
>JBEKGT010000214.1:0-4497 GCA_050012655.1 Gemmatimonadales bacterium
CGTCAGCGGAGGGCATCGAGGAAGACCTCCCGCACGCGTTCCTGGACGCCGGACTCGGGAAGGTCCGGAGTTCCGCTCCGGATCGCCGCCGCCTTCACGTCCCAGGCGAGATCCCTGAGCCCCCGGGAGACTTCCAGCTTGCGTTCGACCGTCATCCGGGCCGCCGCCTCACGCATCACGCGCCCCGGATCGAAGGGCGGCGCGGCCACGGGCGACGCGGCCACGACCGCCGTCCCCGGGCGCCGCCGCGGGGCGCGCCGCACCGCCTCCGCCTCCGCGATCCACCCCTCGATCTCGTCGCGGTGCTCGGCGGCGTACGCCAGCGCCTCGCCGAGCGCCTCCGCGCTCAGGCGCACTCCCAAGTGCGCGCGCAGCGCCCCGGCATCCTGCCCCGCGTCGCGGGCCGCCATCGCCACCTCCCACACGTCCGGCCCGCCGCGCAGGGCCGGCCGCCGGCCGGCCGGGCCGTCGCGGAACTCGATGGCGGGGTACCGCACCAAGGTCACCCACTCGGCCACGATGGCGCGGAGCGCCTCGGAGGGGCCAAGGCGGCCGCGCTTGGCGAAGCGCTGGACTTCGCGGAGGAGGGGCTCCGGGAGGCGTGTGGCGAGCGTAGGCGAGGGCATCCGATCCTGTCTGTTTACGACGTAAACAACACTATCTGGCGGCGCGGCCCCAGGCAAGGACGGCGCGGGGGACGGTCCGTCCTCGCGCGCGGATCGTCGCGGCGGGGCGGCTGGGCGCGGCCCTGCGCTCGCGCCGAGCACGGGAGGGTGGTGCCCCGCAGCGGCGGGCGCCGTGCGATCGCAGGGAGCCGTCCGACCGCCGCGAGGACGCACCGCCCTCCCGGGCGAGGCGCGCAGGGGGGGCCAGGCTGCCCCGCCGCGCGCCCGCGCGCACCAGAGAGCGACTCAGATGCGCCCACGGATCCACTCCGCGACCTGGGCCTCCTCGACGCGCCCGGCCGCCACGTCCATCACCAGGCCGTACAGCTCCGGCTGCGGCACGTGCAGCGGCCTCCCGTTGACGGCGAGGAAGACCAGCATCGCCGCCGCGCCAATCCGCTTGTTCCCGTCCACGAAGCCGTGGGAGCCCGCGAAGCCCACCAGGTAGGCGGCGGCGAGATCGGCCAGATCGGCCGAGTCGGCGTATTGGAAGCGGGTGCGCGCTCGGGCCGCGGCGGCCTCGACAGCCCCCTGGTCCAGCACGCCGAATGAGCCGCCGAAGCGGTCCACCTGCGTGGCGTGGATCGCGAGGATGGTGTCGAGGGACAGCCACCGCGGCTCCGCCCTCCGGCGGCGCCCCTCGGCGACCTTACTCCGCGAGCGCGCGGAAGGCGTCGCGGTACTCCGCCACGATGGACTCGTGCGCCGCGAGGGCCGCGGCCATCTCGGGGTCGTACGGCGTGAGGCGGAATTCGGCGGGCGCCGTCTCCACGAGGTGCAGCGCGTCGCCGGCCCGCAGGCCCATCTTCCGGACGACCTCGGTGGGCAGCGTCACCGCGAGGGAGCCGCCCTGCTTCCGGAGCTTCACGTTCGCGACCATGGGTTCCTCCAGGCGCGAAGCATATGCAATAAATGTTGCACGGTCAAGGGCGTGGCTGGGCGCGGCCTTGCGCTCGCACCCTGGCCCCGCGACCGGTGCTGGCCCGCGACGAGCACGGGAGGGTGGTGCCCCGCAGCGGCGGGCGCCGTGCGACCAGAGGGAGCCGTCCGACCGCCGCGAGGACGCACCGCTCTCCCGGGCGAGGCGCGCACGCACGCGTGCCGCCCCGCCGCGAGCCCGCCCGCGAATCTGCGCCTTCCGGGTAGTCCGCCTGGTGAGGTCAGCCCGTTGCGGGCTGGCGCGCGCGCTCCGGCCACAGCCACCGGAACACCACGCGCACCAGCGCCCAGACCACCAGCGCCAGCGCCACCCCCGCCACGATGTCGAGGATGTAATGCTGCCGCGTGAGGATCGCCGCCACCGACACCGCGGCCGCGCCCACCGCCATCAGCGGCCACGCCTTGTTCCGGTAGCTCCAGAAGATCGCCGCCGCCAGCACGCTGTGCGCCGCGTGGAGCGAGGGCATCACGTTCACCCCCATGTCCATCGCCCAGAGCCGCAGCACGAGCTGGCAGCTGAAGCCGGCGCACGCCTGGTGCGGGTACTCCATCCGCACCGGCCAGAGGATGTAGACCAACCACGCCGAGAAGGTGACGAGGAGGTACGCCGAGAAGACCTCGCTCAGCTCCCGCATCCGCCGCACGGCGAAGAGCGGCATCATCACGAGCACGTAGTACAGGGCGTACGGCCAGATGGCCTGGGGGACGAGGGGCACCGCGCGGTCGAGACGGGTCCACAGCGCCTGCGTCGTCATCCCGCCGTCGGTGAACCGGTCCACGTTCCAGGTCGAGAGGAGGGCGTAGCCGACCAGCACGAGGAGCGCGAGGGCGAAGCCGCTCGCCCAGCGCGTCACGCGGAACCACAGCGCCGTAGGCCGCACATCGGGCCAGGAGCGCACGCCGCTATCCGCGCCCGTCGCCGGGAGAGCCGGCCTGCCGATCGTTCACCCGTGCCTTGAGGGAGCGCCACCACTGCATCCGCTTCGCCACGGTCTCCTCGAAGCCGAAGGTGGACGGCCGATAGAATGAACTCCCCCGCAGGGCCTCCGGCAAGTACTCCTGCGGCGTGTAGCCCTCCGGCGCGTCGTGCGCGTAGGTGTAGCCCGCGCCGTAGCCGAGCTCCTTCATCAGGTCGGTCGGCGCATTGCGGATGTGGAGGGGCACGCCCTCCGCCGGATGCTCCTTCGCCGTGCCCATCGCCTCCTGCCACGCGAGGTACATCCGGTTCGACTTCGGCGCGGTGGCGATGTAGACCACGGCTTCGGCGAGCGCGAGTTCCCCCTCGGGCTGGCCGAGGAAGTGGACGGCGTCCTTGGCGGCGAGGGCGACGGTGAGGGCGCGGGGATCGGCGAGCCCCACGTCCTCCGACGCGGCGCGAATCACGCGGCGGGCGATGTACAGCGGGTCCTCGCCGCCGTCGATCATCCGCGCGAGCCAGTAGAGGGCGCCGTCGGCGTCGGAGCCGCGCATCGCCTTGTGGAGCGCCGAGATGAGGTTGAAGTGCTCCTCGCCCCCCTTGTCGTAGCGGGCGAACCGCTTCTGGAGGGCGTCGGCCACGACCGCCACCGTCAACCGCGCACCGCTCACCGCCTTCGCATCGTGCGCCGCCGCCGCATCGGCGGGGGCTCCCGGGAGGGGGCCCACGTGCTCGGGCAGTCGGACGGTTCCCACGGCGCCCGCGCTGCGCGGCGAACCCTCACCCGCTGCGCCCCCGCGGCGCGGCGGGTCCCCTCCTGCGTCGCCGCCACTGCCGACAAGGAACTCCGCGGCGGCTTCCAGCGCCGACAGCGCCCTTCGCGCGTCGCCGTCGGCCTCGCGGGCGAGGAGAGCGAGGGCGTCATCGTCGAGCTCCAGGTGGAGCTTCCCCAGGCCCCGCTCCTCGTCGGTCAGCGCGCGGCGGACGAGGTCACGGATGTGCTCCTCCTTCAGCGGCTCCAGGACGAACACCCGGGTGCGCGAGAGGAGCGCGCCGGTGATCTCGAACGACGGGTTCTCGGTCGTGGCGCCGATGAGGGCGATCGTCCCCCGCTCGACGTGGGGGAGGAAGGCGTCCTGCTGGGCCTTGTTGAAGCGGTGGATCTCGTCGCAGAAGAGGATGGTCCGGCGGCCGTGGAGGGCGAGGCGGTCCTCAGCCTCGCGGATGACCTCGCGAACCCGAGGGACCCCCTCCGTGACGGCGCTGAAGGGGACGAACTCCCGATCGGTGTACTGGGCGACGAGGAGCGCGAGGGTGGTCTTCCCGGAGCCGGGTGGGCCCCAGAAGATCATCGAGCCCACTTCCCCCCGCTGGATCAGCTCGCCCAGGGCCTTCCCGGGGCCGAGGAGATGCTCCTGGCCGAGGAACTCGTCGAGGGTGCGGGGGCGCATCCGGGCGGCGAGGGGCTGGGCGCCTTTGGGGGGCGCGAACAGCCCCCCCACCACCACGGATCCGGGCGGGTCGCGGCGTTTCCTCACGCCGCCCACGGCTCCCCCTGTGCCAGCATCCTCGGAGCTTGGGGGCGGGAGGCCTCCGAGTCAATCTGCGCCCCCGGCGCGCACCGGGGCAGCTCGGGTCTCTTGCCTGCCCGTTCGGCCGTCAGCGGGGCGCCCAGGCGCTCTTGGCGCCGGTCCTGGTCGGGCCGGTGCTCGCGCGGGTCGTCGCGACAGGGCGGCACATCCTCGCGCCGCCTGGACGGCTCGCTCCGCTCGCACGGCAGTCGGCGCTGCGGCGTGCCACCCTGCCGCTCCTCCCGCGCTGCCAGCCCCAAGCGACGGCCGGTCGCGCGACGAGCAAGGGAGGGTTGTGCCCCGCAGCGGCGGGCGCCGTGCGACCAACGGGAGCCGTCCGACCCCCGCGAGGACGCACAGCCCCGTTTCGCGAGGCGCGGGGGGTCCGCGCGAGCGAGAGGCCGTG
>JBEKGT010000215.1:0-4495 GCA_050012655.1 Gemmatimonadales bacterium
ACACGGTGGTGATGCCGACGCGGGTGATCGCGCGGCGCAGCTCCTTGCGGGTGCGCTCGCGCAGCGAGGGGTCGAGGTTGGAGAGGGGCTCGTCGAGGAGGAGGACCCGCGGCTCCGGCGCCAGGGAGCGCGCCAGTGCCACGCGCTGCTGCTGGCCCCCCGACAGCTCGCCGACGGCGCGCCGCTCGTAGCCCGGCAGGTCCACCATCGCCAACACCTCCGCCACGCGGCGCGCGAGCGCCCCGCCGCGGAGGGCGAGGCCGAAGGCGACGTTGGCGCCGACGTCGAGGTGCGGGAAGAGCGCGTAGTGCTGGAAGACCATCCCGAAGCGCCGCGCCTCGGGGCGCACGCCGGTGACGTCCTCGCCGGCCACCACGATCCGGCCGGTGTCGGGGGTCTCGAAGCCCGCCAGGAGGCGCAGCGTGGTCGTCTTGCCGCTTCCCGACGGACCGAGGAGCGCCAGCACCTCGCCGTGGCCGACGTCGATCGTGAGGTCGGCGACCGCCGGGCGCTCCGCGAACGTCTTCCCGAGACCCTGGAGGGAGAGGAACGCGCCTGTGCTCACGACCCGGCCTTCCCGGTCCCGCGGATGTGCCGGTCCCAGTAGGCCATCCACGCGGCGCCGTTCCGGTCGAGCTGCGCCCAGTCCATCGGCGCCGCCTTCATCGTCGCGTTCACCTGTCGCACCCACGCCGGCAGAGAGTCGGCGGGCAGGTCGGTCCGGGCGGGGAGGCGGTACGCCTCGCGCGCCGCCAGGATCTGCATCGCCGGGCTGCGCACGAAATCCACGAAAGCGCGCGCCAGCTCGGCATGGCTCGAGCCCCGCACCACGGCCACGGCGTCGTCGATCACCGGCGTGCCGCTGGCCGGGAATACGTAGCCCAGGTCCCGCCCGCGGCGAATGGTGATCTGGAGATCGGGGAGGTCCCAAAGTGTGATCCACCCCTCCTGGCGGACGAGCTTCTCGGTCATGAGCGCCGGGTTCTGCACGTACTCCCGGGTCTGGCCGTCGAGGCGGCGGAGCCACGCCGCGCCCTGGGCCGTATCGCCCGTCGCGGCCAGGCTGCGCTCGAAGAACATCCCCCAGATGGCCCGCATCGTCCCGCTGGCCATCGGGTCGCGGATGAGGATGCGGTCCTTCCAGCGCGGTGCGAGGACGTCGTCCCAGTCGCGGGGCGCGGCGGAGTCGGGCACGGCCGCGCGGTTGTAGGCGATGACGGCCGGGGTGCGGTAGACCGAGAGCCAGAAGACCGAGTCGCCCTCGAGCGGCGCGAGGAGCGAGTCGCGCGCCGCGGTCGCGAACAGCGAGGCCGGGCCGCCGAACCACACGTCGGCCTGCGGGTTGGCGCGCTCCGAGCGCACGCGGTCGAGCGCCTCCTGCGACCCCATGTCGAGCCAGCGCACGTCCACGCCGGGGTGTGCGGCCTCGAACCGCCGTTCCATCAGCGTGAGGAGGTCGCGGCCGTGGGGCGAATAGACGACGAGGGGAATCCTCCCCCCGCCACCGCACCCCGCCAGCAGGAGCCAGACGCCCAGACGCCAAGCAGATCGGAACCGCCGCGTCGCCACCGCGCCGGCCCCGCGGCCCTGGCCCTCTTGGCGTCTGCTCATCTGGCTCCTGTCCTCAGGGCACATCGCGCCGCTCTCTTCCCGAGGCCGGTCGCGCGAGCAGGTTCACGAACAGGCGGTACGCCCCGGGGACCCCGGCCGGCAACTCTCGGAAGAACGCGAGGCCGGTGTAGACGTAGAGGCCGCGGCCGAGGGGCGCGACGAGCAGCCCGCCCCGCAGCCGCTCGCCGGCGTCACCCGTCTCGAGGAGCGGGGTGTAGGCGGGATCCCAGTCGTGGGCGAAGTACAGCCCGCGCTCCTGCACCCATCCCTGCCAGTCGGCATCGCCGATGGCGTTGGGCGCGCGGAAGAGCGGGTCCTCAGGCGCCAACACCCGCACCGGCGCGGCCTCGTCGGTGACGCGGTCGTGCGGCCGGGCGATGGTGAGGGGGAAGGGCGCGAACCGGCCGTTGACGAACGGATACTGCTGGTACTGGACCACCACCCGCCCGCCGGCACGCGCATAGTCGAGGAGCCGGCCGTTGTTGGCCACGAGGGCCGGGTCGGTCTCGTAGGCGCGGCTGCCCACCACGATGACGTCGTACTGCGCGAGGTCGCCCCGCGCGAGGTCGTCGGGTCCGAGGAGCGCCACCGGCACGCCGATCGCCTGCAAGGCCTCGGGAACCATGTCGGCGGCGCCGCGGACGTATCCCACGCGCGCCAGGCGCGGCAGGACGAGCGGCGTCGCCTCCACGCGGGCCAGGGCCTCCCGGACGTACACGGCCGGCCGGATGTGCGGGTAGTCCACCACGACGCTCGCCCGATCGAACCGGCTCCCGCCCACCTCCGCGACGGCGCGGATCACGTACGACCCGGCGGTGAGGGACCGCGGCGCGCGCACCAGGAAGGTGAAGCTCCGCCGGGTGCCGGCGCCCTCGAGGGTGAAGGGTTGGGGCGCGACCTCCGGCCAGCCGGCGGGCACCTCGAGGCGCACGCTGCCCGCGGTGCTCCCCGGCGCCGCTGCGGTCAACTCGACCATCACCGTCCGCGCGTCGCGGGAGGCGAGGGGCCAGACCAGGAGATCGGGGCTCACCGCGACCCCCACCGCGGGCACCACGATCAGCGGCTTCCGCACCTCGCCGCTCGCCGGGTCGTTGCGGCGCCAGGACACCTCGCGCTCCAGCGTGACGGCCGTCCCCGCGATGCTGAGCTCGAACCGTGCTGTGACGAGCGGCGGGTCCGCGGCCTCGCCACGCAGGTCGGCCGGAGCACCGCTCCAGTCGTAGAGCGCGCCGACGAGGGGCCGCGCCAGGAAGTACGGCTCGCTCGGCGGCGCATCCGCGGCCACCGTGAGCGCGAAGCGGCGCGCCACGACACTGCCCGGCTGGACGGCGAAGACGGCCGGCACGCCTTCGCCGCCGGAGGGGGTGGCCCCCTGCTCCGCCGAGACCGCGACCCATCCGTGCGGCGCCACGACCGCGACGCGCCCCACGTCGAGACCCGCCGTCCGCGCACTCCACACCGAGGCCGTCACCGGGACCGACTGGCCCGCCACGAGGAACCCCGCTCCCGCGTACGCGTCCGCCACCACGCCCGCGGCGTTCGCGATCGCCTCCTCCAGGAGCGGCTCCTTCGCCGCGCGGACGTCGGCGGAGCCGTTCCGGCGCAGCTCCGCCAGCGCTCCGGTCAAGAGCGGCAGGATGCGCGCGGGATCGCGGGGCGTCAGCGCCGCCCGGGCGGAATCCACCAGCGCCACGTAGCGCGCGAGGCCCGGCCCGAGAGTGGTGTCGATGCCATCGAAGAGGTCGTCCTGGCTCCTTGGCGTCTCGCCCCTGCCTCCTGCCGTCTCCACCAACGCCAGCCGGGTCACCGAAGCGCCGAGCCCCTGGATCTGCCCCATCTCCTGCGAGCGATGCAGGCTGCGGCCCGCCATCGCCAGCTGGTGGTACGACTTGCCGCTCACCGGGTCGAGCGCCCCGGATGCGAGGGTGACGGTGGCCCAGGCGGTGTCGAAGCGCGCGGCACGGTAGAACGCCTTCGGGCCCCAGGCGGAGTCCCGCAACTGCTCAAAGGCGGCGCGTGCAAGGACGCCGGACTCCTGGTGCTGGCCGTGGCCGTCGCGCGGGGTGCCACTGAAGATCGAGACGATCACGTGCGGGCGGAACCGGCGCACCACACGCACGACGTCGGCGAGGAGGGAATCGCGCGGCCAGAACCGGAGCGTCTCGTCCAGCGTCTTGGAGAAGCCGAAGTCGAAGCCGCGGGTGAAGAACTGGTGCGCCCCGTCCACCGAGCGCGCGGCGAGCAGCTCGCCGGTGCGGATCAGGCCCAGCGCCTGGCCCAGCTCGGAGCCGATGAGGTTCTGGCCGCCCTCCCCGCGCGAGAGCGACAGGTACGCGGCGTCCACGCCGGCCCCTCGCGAAAGGTACGCCAGCAGCTCGGTGTCCTCGTCGTCGGGGTGCGCGCCGATGACGAGGACGCGTCCGTTGCCCGCCAGCCGGTCGAGGATGCGCTCGAGTGCACCGATACCCCCGGTGCCGGGCGCGGCGATCTGCTGCGCCGCGGCGGGGCCGGCGGCGGCGAGGGCGGAGGCGCACAACACGGCGGCGAAGGCGGCGGACCGGCGCATCGGGGTCCTTCCAGCTGGTTTGACGGTCAACCAAGCTAACAGGTTGACGGCGCCACCGAGAAGGCGTATCAGTCCGCCCGATGCGGCGGATCTGGGACATCACGCGCTCCCTCGCGCCGGGGCTCCCGGTGTGGCCCGGCGACCGGCCCTTCGAGCGTGCCTGGACGGCCCGCCTCGAGGACGGCGCGCCGTGCAACGTCGGCGCGGTCTCGATGAGCTGCCACGCCGGCACCACATCGACGCCCCCTTCCACTTCGCGCTCACCGGGGCCACAGTTGACCAGGTGCCGCTCCAGGCGTGCGTGGGCCCGTGCGTGGT
>JBEKGT010000216.1:0-4458 GCA_050012655.1 Gemmatimonadales bacterium
CGCGTGGGAGGCCCGCCCCGACGGCGAGGCCAGGGCGCGGTGCGGCTTCTGCCGGGCGTGGCCCGACAGTGTGGCGTGGGCGGCGTCGGCGGTGTGGATGGTGGACGGGCCGGCGCGTGAGCTGGTGCACGCGCTCAAGTACGGCGGGTGGCGCGTCGCGGCGGGCCCGATGGCGGCTTCGATGGCCCGCGCGTGCGCGGCTCCGCTCAAGGGTGTGGAGTTGCTGGTGCCGGTCCCGCTCGGAGCGCGCCGCCTGCGGGAACGGGGGTACAACCAGGCCACGGTGCTCGCGCGCGCGCTGGGCGAGCGCATAGGGGCGCGGGTGGACGAGCGGGCGTTGGTGCGGGTGCGGGAGACGCGGACCCAGACCACCCTCGGGCCGGCGGAGCGGTGGAGGAACGTGGAAGGCGCCTTCGCGCCGGCCGGTGCCCTCGCGGGGGCGAAGATGGCCGTGGTGGACGATGTCCTGACGACGGGGGCGACGCTGGCCGCGTGCGCGGCGACCCTCGCGTCGGGGGGAGCGGGCGTGGCTGGCGCGGTGACGTTCGCGCGCGCCGCGGTTCCGGACTGAGGCATTCACTCGAGGAGACGGGGACCATGGCGGTTCGAGTCGGGATCAACGGGTTCGGGCGCATCGGGCGCCTCGTGCTGCGCGGCGCGCTCAAGTCGGGCCGCACCAACCTCGAGTTCGTGGCGGTCAACGACGTCACGGACGCGAAGACGCTGGCCCACCTCTTCAAGTACGACTCGGTGCACGGGCGGTTCGACGGCGAGGTCGCCGCGACCGAGGGCGGCATCGTCATCAACGGGAAGACCGTGAAGGTCCTTTCGGAGAAGGACCCCGGGAAGCTCCCCTGGAAGGCGCTCGGGGTGGACATCGTGGTCGAGGGGACGGGGAAGTTCAACGACAAGGAGAAGGCCGCGCCGCACTTCGCCGCCGGGGCGAAGAAGGTGATCTGCACGGCGCCCACCAAGGGCGAGGACATCACGATCGTGATGGGCGTGAACCACGACAAGTACGACCCGGCGAAGCACCACCTGATCTCGAACGCGTCGTGCACCACGAATTGCCTCGCCCCCGTGGTGAAGGTGCTGCGGGAGAACTTCGCGTTCCAGAAGGCGTTCATGCTGACGGTGCACGCCTACACCAACGACCAGAAGATCCTCGACCAGCCGCACAAGGACCTGCGGCGCGCCCGCGCGGCGGCGATGAGCATCATCCCCACCACGACTGGGGCCGCGAAGGCGACCGCGCTCGTCATCCCCGAGGTAAAGGGGAAGATCGACGGCGTGGCACTCCGCGTGCCGGTCTGCGACGTGTCGTCGGTCAATCTGGTGGTGCACCTCGACAAGCCGGTGACGGCGGCCGAGGTGAACGCCGCATTCATCAAGGCCGCGGCGACGCCGCCGACGAAGGGCTTCCTGGCGGTCACCGATGAGCCGCTGGTCTCGACCGACTTCATCGGCAACCCCTACTCGTCCATCGTGGACCTCCTGTGCACGACGGTCGTGGACGGCACGCTGCTGCAGGTGACGTCGTGGTACGACAACGAGTGGGGCTACTCGATGCGCGTGGTGGACCTCCTCGAGCTCGTGGCGGCGAGACTATGACCGGCAAGCGGACGATCGCGGACCTGGATCCCCGGGCCATCGAAGGGAAGCGGGCTCTCGTCCGCGTGGACTTCAATGTCCCAGTCAAGGATGGGGTGGTCGGCGACGACACCCGCATCCGGGCCGCCCTGCCGACCATCCGGGCCCTCAGTCAGACGGGCGCCCGGGTGGTCCTCCTCTCCCATCTCGGCCGTCCCAAAGGCGGCGGGTACGAGGCCAAGTACTCTCTGAAGCCGGTCGCCACGGCCCTCGAAGGACTGCTCGGCAGCCCGGTGACGTTCATCCCCGATGCGGCGGCACCGGACGCCGTCGCGGCCACGAAGGCACTGCCGCGGGGCGGCGTGGCGCTGGTCGAGAACACACGCTTCCTCCCCGGCGAGGAGAAGAACGACGCCGGCACGGCGCAGCTCCTCGCGACGCTCGGCGACTTCTACGTGAACGACGCCTTCGGCTCTGCGCACCGTGCTCACGCCTCCACCGAGGCCGTCGCGCACCTCCTCAAGCCTGCGGTGGCCGGCTACCTGATGGAGAAGGAGCTGGACTACCTCGGGCGGGCGCTCGCGGAGCCCAAGCGGCCCTTCGTCGCGGTGCTCGGCGGCGCGAAGATCTCGGGGAAGATCGACGTCATCGAGAACCTGCTGCCGCGCGTGGACCAGATCCTGATCGGCGGCGCGATGGCGAACACCTTCTTCAAGGCGCAGGGCGCATCCGTGGGCACGAGCCTGGTCGAGGACGACCGGCTCTCGATGGCGCTCGACCTGCTCGCGAAGGCGGGCCCCAGGATCGTCCTGCCGGAGACGGTGGTCGTGGCGGACGCGCTGGACAAGCCCGACACGCGCCGCGACGTGGCATGGAACTCCGTTCCCGACGGCTGCGCCGTGTACGACATCGGCGCCGCCGCATGCACGCGCTTCGCCAACATGATCAAGGGTGCCAAGACCGTGATCTGGAACGGGCCGATGGGCGTGTTCGAGACGAAGCCCTTCGACCGCGGCACGCGGGCGGTCGCGCGGGCGCTGGCCGATGCCACGGCGTCGGGCGCGATCACCGTGGTGGGTGGCGGCGATTCGGCCGCAGCCATCACGGAGGCGGGGCTGGAGGAAAAGGTGACCCACGTCTCCACGGGCGGGGGCGCATCGCTGGAGTTCCTTGAGGGGAAGGTGCTCCCGGGCGTGGCGGCGCTGGACGACCGGACCGCGTGAGCCCCCTCATCTTCGCGGCGAACTGGAAGATGCACCACGGGCCGAATGCGGCCCGTGCGCTGGTGCAGGCGGTCCTCGCGGGGGCCAAGCCCCTCCCGGGCCGCCTGCTCCTCTTCTTCCCGCCGGCCGTCTCCCTGACGGCCGTGGCGGAGGTGGTGCGGGGGAGGGAGGACGCCGCCGTCGGCGCCCAGAACATCCACTGGGAGCCGAAGGGTGCCTACACCGGCGAGTTGTCGGCGCCCCTGGCTGTGGACGCCGGTGCGACGTGGGCTTTGGTCGGCCACTCGGAGCGGCGGCACAAGTTCGGCGAGACAGATGACGAGACGGGGCTCAAGGTGCGCGCCGCACTCGCCGCGGGCCTGCGGCCGATGCTGTGCGTGGGCGAGACCCTCCAGCAGCGGAACGACGGCGAGAAGGAGAACGTCGTGCGCCGGCAGCTCGAGGCGGGCGTCGGCGGGCTCGACGCCGTGGAACTCGCGCGCGTCGCCATCGCCTACGAGCCGGTGTGGGCCATCGGGACCGGGGTGAACGCCACCCCGGCGGACGCGGCGGCGATGCATCGTACCATCCGCGAGTGGCTCGGCCGCCGCGGCGCTCCCGCGGCGGGGTGCCCGGTGCTGTATGGAGGCTCGGTGAGCCCGGAAAACGCGGCGTCCCTCCTCGCCGAGAAGGAACTGGACGGGGTGCTGGTGGGCGGGGCGAGCCTCACGGCGGATAGTTGGCTCCGGATCGTCGCGACGACGCGGGTCGGTCGTTGACCCCGGGGCTCCGGACCGGGTATACTTAAAGTCTATGTTCACGTTCTTCCTGATCCTGATGGTCATTGACGCCTTCCTGCTTGCCGCCGCCGTGCTCCTCCAGGCGGGCCAGGGGGGCGGGCTCTCGGCCGAGTTCGGTGGCGCCTCCTCGACCGACTCGTTCGTCGGCGGACGCCAGGCGGCCACCCTCCTCACCCGGGCCAGCTGGTGGACGGGCGGGATCTTCCTCGGCCTCTGCTTCATCCTCTCGCTCCTCTCGGCCCGGGCCTCGCAGCCGCGCTCGGTGCTCCAGGGGCAGTTCCAGCAGCAGGCGCCCGCTCCCCTCGCGCCGCTGCCGCTCCAGAACGCCGCGCCCGCGACGTCACCGAACGCGGCGCCCACGACGCCGTCGAACGCGCCGGCACAGCAGAAGGCTCCGGCCCCTCGCCCGGCGCGCTGAGGCCCGTGACGATCGGCCTCCAGAGCGCGTACGTCCTGCTCGAAGACGACACCTGGTATCGGGGCGCCACCGGCGCCCCGTTTGACGTCACCCCCGGCGAAGTGGTCTTCACCACTAACCTGAGCGGCTACCAGGAGGTCTTCACTGACCCGTCTTACGCCGGCCAGATCGTGGTGATGACGGCGCCAATGATCGGGAACTACGGCGTCAACGGCGAGGACATGGAGTCGCAGGGCCCGATGGTCGCGGGCGTGGTGGTCCGGGAATTGTCGGAGCGGGCCAGCTCGTGGCGCGCGACCGGGACGCTGGGCGGCTGGCTCACCGAGCGCGGCATCCCGGTGGTCACGGGTGTGGACACCCGGCGGCTCACGCGCCACATCCGCGAGAAGGGGGCGATGCGCGGCGTCGTCGCGCTGGGGGACGCGCCCACCGACGCGGTGCGCGCGGT
>JBEKGT010000217.1:0-4443 GCA_050012655.1 Gemmatimonadales bacterium
CCTGCCGCGATCATCTGCGCCAGCCCCTCGACGATGGCCGTCTTCCCCACGCCCGGCTCGCCGATCAGCACCGGATTGTTCTTCTTGCGCCGCGACAGCACCTCGGTGACCCGCTCGATCTCCTTCTGGCGGCCGATGGTGGGGTCCAGCTCCCCCTCGCCCGCAAGCTGCGTCAGGTCGCGGCAGAAGTGGTCGAGCGCCGGCGTCTTGGACTTCTTCTCCGCCTTCCCCGGCGCCACCGGCGCGCCCGCGCCCGCCGCCGCGGGCGTCGGCGGCATCTCGCTCCCCAGGAGGCGCAGCGTCTCCGCCCGCGCCTGCTCGAGGTTCACCCCGGCGTCAGTCAGCACCTGCGCGGCGATCCCCTTCTCCTCCCGCAAGAGCCCGAGGAGGAGGTGCTCCGTCCCCACGTAGCTGTGGTTCAGCTCCCGCGCCTCCGACATCGCCAGCTCCAGCACCTTCTTCGCCCGCGACGTGTATGGCAGGTCCTGGCCCCCGATCGCCGCCGCCTTCCCCTTCTTCACCGTGTCCTCGATCTTCTGCTGGATCTCCTCGAGGTCCACGTTCAGATTCGCGAGCACCGCCGCCGCGACGCCCTCCCCCTCGCGGATCAGCCCGAGGAGGATGTGCTCCGTGCCGACGTACTCGTGGTGCAGCCGGGCCGCTTCTTCGCGGGCCATCTGCAGCACTTTGCGGACGCGATCGGTGAAGTTGTAGCCGTTCATCCGGGGATCCCCTGCCTCACGAAGCCGGCCGGCGCGCCTCAAGCGCCCCGCGCCGCCTCCTCGTCCAGCAGCCGCCGTACGTACGCCGCACGCGCCGCCCCCGCCTCGGTGTCCCCCGGGACGGGCGGCTCGAACGCGGCCAGGTGCGCCGGCTGCGTGAAGATCAGCAGCTTGTTAAGCGTGTATACACTTACGCCCGCTATCAGGTTCAGCCCGGCGCCGAGCCGCACGCCCGAGAGGAGATTCATCGTCTCCTCGAACGTCAGGCTCCGCGCGTAGCGCAGGAGCCCGTACGCCCGCCACACCTTGTCCGCGAGGATCGTCGGCGCGTCCCGCAGCAGCACCTGCCGCGCCTGCTCCTCGTACGCCACCACCTGCCGCACGATCTTCCCCAGGTGGTCGAGGAGCTCCTCCTCCGACTTCCCCAGCGTCGTCTGGTTCGACAGCTGGAAGAAGTTCCCGACGACCTCGCTTCCCTCTCCGTACAGCCCGCGAAACGTCAGCCCCACCTGCGTGAGGCCCTGCAGCACCTTGGCGATTTCCTTGGTGAGCACCAGGCCGGGCAGGTGGATCAGGACCGAGGCGCGGAGGCCCGTGCCCGCATTCGTCGGACAGGCCGTAAGATAGCCAAACTCGGGGTGGAAGGCGAAGGGAACGCCCCCCCCGAGCGCCGCATCGAGCTGCTCCAGCTCCGCGTACGCCTGGGGGAGCGCGAGCCCGGAGCGGAGCGTCTGGAGCCGGAGGTGATCCTCCTCGTTCACCATCACGCCCGTGGAGCCGCTGAGGAGGACCGCGGCCCCGCTCCCCCCCTCGCGGGCGGCCGGGGCCTCCGCCAGCTCCCGGGAGATGAGATGCCGCTCGTGGAGGAGGAGGCGGTCCGCACCGTCCAGCTCGTCGAGGAGGAAGCGCACGCTCCCGCGCCCGAGCGGCGACTCCCGCCAGGCGGCGTCCACCAGCGCCAGCACCCGGGCCCGATCGCCCGCGCCGCTCCGCGTCGCGAACGCCACCCGGTCCACGTTCCGCGCCAGGCGGATGCGGGTCGAGAGGACGATGTGCGCCTGGGGGCCGCTCCCGTCGAGCCACGAGAGGCCGCCGTCGGGGACCAGCGAGAGGTCAATCACTCCAGCCCCCGGATGGCGTCGCGGAGGCGCGCCGCCTCCTCGAAGTCCTCGGTTTCCACCGCCCGCCGCAGCTGGTCCTTCAGCGCCCCGAGGGCCGGAGCGGACCCCGCCGCGCCCGGATCCGCCGGCGCCTCGGCGGCTCCCGGCGCGCGGTAGCGCTCCCCCCGGTGCTGGGTGTTCCCGTGCACCCGCCGCAGGAGGTCCCGCAGCGGCCCCTCAAAGGTGACGTAACACGCGGCGCAGCCCAGCCGGCCGGTCTGGCGGAAGTCCAGGAGCGTCGCGCCGCACTGCGGGCAGGCCGCCCCGGCGAGCGCCGCAGCGCCCCCACCCGCCCCCGGCGCCGCTCCCTCTCCCAGCGATGCGAGGAAGTCGCCAAGCGGGTACTTGGCCACCTGGGCGACGGTATCCACGCCCTTCTCCGCGGCGCACGCCTCGCACAGGTGCAGCGTCGTGACCGTGTTGTCCACGATCTGGGTGAGGTGGATGACCGCCTCGCGCTCGCCGCAGTTGTCGCACAGGCTCACGGGAGCGCCTCCACCCCGGCCACCGGCGTGAGACGGCCATCCTCCAGGAGCAGGATCCGGTCGGCCTGCTGCGCCAGCTGCCGGTTGTGGGTGACCAGCACCACCGCAGTCTGCCGCTCGCGCGCCAGCGTGAAGAGCACGTCGGCCACCACCGCGCCGTTGCCGTGATCGAGGTTCCCCGTCGGCTCGTCGGCGAGCACCAGCGCCGGCTCGTGCACCAGCGCCCGCGCCACCGCGCAGCGCTGCTGCTCCCCCCCGGAGAGCGCCGCGGGCCGGTGCGACATGCGCTCGCCGAGCCCCACCGAGGCGAGGATCTCCGCCGCGCGGGCCCTGGCTTCGGCGTCACCGGCTCCCGCGATCCGAAGCGGCATCATCACGTTCTCGAGGGCGCTGAACTCCCGCAGCAGGTGGTGGAACTGGAACACGAACCCGAGCCGCCGCGCGCGCAGCCGCGCCAGCGCGTCGCCCGCGAGCGACGCGTACGACACGCCATCGAGGACGATCGTGCCTTCCGTCGGGCGATCGAGCGCGCCGAGGAGGTGGAGCAGCGTGCTCTTCCCCGACCCGCTCGCGCCCGCGACCGCCACGACCTTGCCTCGCTCGAGGTCCAAGTCGGCGCCCGTGAGGACGTCGAGCCAGCCGACGTCACCGGAGCGGAACCGCCGCCGCAGGCCGCGCACCTCGAGGAGCGCGCTCATTCGTGCCGGATCGCCTCGACCGGCTCCAGGCGCGCCGCCTGCGTGGCCGGATAGACCGTCGCGAGCGCCGCGATGAGCAGGCTCGCCACGACGATCATCGCGACGTCGCCCGCCGCGAGGTCCACCGGCAGATGGTCGATGAAGTAGACGGTCGGGTTGAGGGAGACGAGCCGGTAGCGGTCGACCGCAAGCGCCACGGCGACCCCGGCCGCGCTCCCGATGAACGTGCCGACGACCCCGACGGTGACGCCCTGCGCCACGAAGATCCGCCGGATCTGCCCCGACGTCATCCCCATCGCCCGCAGGATGCCGATCTCCTTGGTGCGGTCGTGCACCGCCATCGTGAGAGTGCTCACGATGTTGAACGCCGCCACCAGGACGATCAGGAGCAGGATCACCGCCATCGCGAGCTTCTCCAGCTTGATGGCGGAGAAGAGCTGCGCGTTCTGCGCCTTCCAGTCGAGCGCGCGGTAGGGGAAGCCGAGCGTCTCCTCGACCCGCCGCGCCACGGCGTCGGCGTGCCAGGGGTCGTCCACCCGCACCTCGAGCCCGGTCACCGCCGTGTCGAGCGCGGCGTAGCGCTGCGCGACCCGGCGCGGCATGACGACGTAGGTGTTGTCGTACTCATACATGCCGGTGTCGAAGAGCCCGGTCACCTCGAAGCGCCAGTACCGCGGCACGAAGGCGCCGATGGCCGCGTTGAACGACGAGCCCGCCGGGGAGATCATCGTCACCACCGTCCCCGGGTAGGCGCTGAGCCGGTCGGCGAGGCGCCGGCCGAGGACCACGCCCCCGTCCACGCCCGGCGAGTGGGCCTGGAAGCGCAGGTCCCCGGTGGTGAACGCCCTCGCCAGGCCCGTCGTCGCCACCGCGCCGGTGTCGGGCTCCATCCCGATCACCGCGACCCCCTCCGCGTAGTCGTGCCCCGACGAGAGGAGCCCCTGCGAGAGGACGAACGGGGCAGCGGCCACGACGCCGGGGACGCGGCGCACGCGGCCCAGGACCCGGTGCCAGTCGTCGAGGCGAAGTCCCTCGCCGTACGTCAGCACCCGCAGATGCGGATTCGCGGTGAGGATCTTCTCCCGCAGGTCCTTCTGGAGGCCGCTCATGACCCCGATCACGACGACGAGCGCCATCACGCCCAGCGCGACGCCCGCCGTCGCGATGAGGGTGATCAGCGAGACGAACCGCGAGGTCCGCCGGCTGCGCAGGTAGCGCGACGCGATCCACCACTCGACGCGTTTCACTCGGGGCGCAGCGCCGGGAAGAGGACCACGTCGCGGATCGAGCGTTCCCCGGTGACGAGCATCGTCAGGCGGTCGATGCCCAGCCCCATGCCTCCGGTCGGCGGCATGCCGTACTCGAGGGCGCGCAGGAA
>JBEKGT010000218.1:0-4443 GCA_050012655.1 Gemmatimonadales bacterium
GGCGCGCGGAAGGCCCCGTGACTCGCCTCGGCTCCGCGCTGAGCGGGAGGGCGGGCGGCCGCCTCCGCGCCGCGGCGGACCGCGCGCCGCCGCGGATCAGAAGCTGAAGGCGGCGCCGAAGCCCGTCCGCCCGCCGGGCAGCGGCGTGACGCTGATGCGAAGATCCTCGAGGGGCACGCGCGTCCAGTGCGTCATCGGGATGAGGCTGCCGACCAGGTACCCGACGACCGCTCCGAGGGCGACGCCGGTCGCATAGTGCGCGACGTCCATCACATAGAACCCGAAGAAGATCCCACAGAGATCGCCAAATTTCGACTCGCACCGCCTCCGGTCCCCGCCGGCCGGCGCGACCACGGTGACAACCGCGACCCCGACCGCCGCGCCGAGTACGGCGCCCATCGTCTTCGCGGTCCCCCGGTGGCCGACCTCCAGGGAGAGGACCCGGGAGCGGAGGTAGGACGTCGGGGCGGCAAGCGAGTCGCGCTGCACCCGGACGCTGTCGCGGGTCGCGCCCTGGTAGGAACCCGTGACGGGGCGTCCGAATTCCTCAGGGGTGTCCATGCGCAGGCGCACCAGGGACCCGGCCGGAACCTGCTGCGTCGCCACGGCGCAGCCGGAGACGAGGAGCGCGAGCCCGCAGTTGAGCAGTCGGAGATTCACGGCGGGTGCCTCCGTAAGGAGTCGCGCGTATACTGCCACGGCCGCGTCAAGCCGGCGTCATTCCGGCCCTGCTACCGTCCCCGCACCGCCCTGAGGTAGGCCTCGAGGAAGCGGCCCCAGCCGGTCGCCTGCGCCCAATCGAGCCGCGCGTAGAGGGGCGAGACCGCCATCGTGGGGAAGTACGTGGCCACGCCGTGCGAGTGCGCGAGATCGGTGCCCTTCGACCCCTGCGCCACCACGTAGCGCCGCTCCACCGCCTCGACCACCGCGCGAGACCGCTCCGCGACGGCCGTGCCCGGCATCGCCTCCGCGAGGAGCACGCAGAGGTCCGCCAGGTCCACGTTGTCGGGGACCTCGTACGCCTGCACGCGGGAGCGCGCGGCGAGGATCTGCCCGCGCTGAACCTCGTCCCCGAGTGCCGCGGTGAGCGCGCCGGCGAGCGCGGCCACCGCCGACGCGAGCGCATCGGCCCCGGCGAGGTCGCACGCCGACTGCGTCACCTCGTCCTCCGGCGCGTAGGAGCCGAGGTACTCCCGCACGATCAGCGCGCTCAGGTCTTTCGCCCCCATCTCCGGCTGCTTCGCCAGGGCGCGGAGGATGCGGTCGTACGGCCACCCGTCCCCCGGCTCCGTCTGCTCGGAGCCGACGGTGAAGGCGGCGCTCTCCCGGATCTGGTAGCCCACCTCCGCCATGGACATCAGGCAGGCGTCCATCCCGAACACGTCGAGCTTCTTCCCGATGAGGCCCGCCGCGGCGGCGAGGACGCGCTTCATCTCGACGTTGTCGAGGAAGTCCTTGGCGTCGTCATCGAGGAGGATAGCGCGGTACTCGAACTTGCGGATGGCGCCCCGCAGCATCCGGCGCACCGGCGGGCGGAAAAGGGCGCGGTGCACGCGGCCGCGGGCGAGGGGGCGGAGGCGGCGGTGCCGCTCGTCGGCGTAGATGTCGGTGTCGTCCCATCCCTGGCCGTGGTTCCAGAGGACCAGGGCGTAGCGCTCGGCCGGAGACGTCGTCACGCCCCAGCGCACGAAGTCGAGGAGGTTCTTCGGGTCGCCGGTGTCGAGGCGGCCGAGAGACGCCACGGCGTCGGCGGCGAGGGTGCCGCCCTTCCGCAGGCGATAGCGCTTCGCGCCGCGCCCCGAGCCCCGGTCGAACTCGGCCACCACCGCCACGCGCGGCGTGGAGCCGGCCTTCTTCATCTCCAGCAGGTCGCCGACGCCGCTCTGGTCGAGGTTGTTGTCCCCGGCCAGGTAGACCAGCACCGTCCACGCGGCCTTCTCTCCACGCATCGTCCGCACGGGCAGGGTCCTCAGTCGGCCGACGGCACCATCAGGTCGACGGACGGCGGCTCGTTCTCGACCAGGTACTCGAAGCGCTCGCGGAACTCCTGCAGGGAGAGCTTCGTCACGGCCGCGATGCGCGCCAGCTCCGACGGGTCGTCGAAGTCCTCCTTCCGCAGGCGAATCATGTACCGCCGTCCGATGGCGTACTTCATCATGGTGATGTCCACCACGCGGACCCGGGTCCGGCCGGTGTCGGGGTCGATCAGCTCGCCGAAGGGGATCGGCACGAAGTGCCCGCCCTGCATCGAGATCAGCACGCCGCTGCCGCCCGAGAGGAGGTACTTCGCGGCGCAGTAGCCGAGGTCGCGGGCGTACTCGATGTCGAAGGGGATCGGGTCGGCGCAGCGCAGCTCGTAGCCGATGTTCTTGGCGACGATCGTCACCTTGATCCCGAACTCCTTCAGCCGCGCCTGCACCGCTTTCTTGAGGATCTCGCCGATCTCCACCTCGGCGATGCGCAGGTTGCCGTGCGCGTCCCGCTCGACACCCTCGAGCTGGGAGAGGTCCGACGGATCGAGCTGTTCCACCAGCCCTTCGGCGATGACCGCGACGCCGTGGCGCGTGCCGTGCGCGAGCCGCTTCACGATGGCGCCGACCAGCGTGTCCACGATCGTCCTGAACCGCAGCTTCTCCGGGCCGAACTCCTCCGCGATGAGCGTCAGCGTGGCTCCCGCGGCCTTCCCGATGCCGAGGGCGAGGTGGCCCGTCTTGCGGCCCATCGCGATCACGAAGTACCAGCGCGAGGCGGTCTGGGCGTCCACCATCAGGTTCTTGACGAGCTCGGCGCCGAGGTGCCGGGCCGTCTGGTACCCGAAGGTGTTGATGTCCTGCGGCAGGTCGAGGTCGTTGTCAATCGTCTTCGGCACGTGGACCACGCGGATCCGGCCCTTCGACTGCTCCTCGAGGCGCATCGCCGAGAAGGCGGTGTCGTCGCCGCCGATGGTGATGAGCTGCGAGACGTTGAGCCGCAGCAGCGAGTTGATGGTGTTCTCGAGGTACTGCGGATCGGTGGTGGGGTTAGCGCGCGAGAGGCCGATGAACGAGCCCCCCTGGAAGTGGATGCGGCTCACGGACTCGATGGTCAGGGGGACGACGTGGTCGATGTTCCCCTGCATCACCCACTCGAAGCCGTCCTGGAGGCCGACGACGTCCACCCCCGCGAGGACGGAGCGGATGGTCGCGGAATTGACGACGCTGTTGATGCCGGGCGCGGGGCCGCCGCCCACGAGGATGGCGAGCTTCTTCCGTTGGGTCATCGGCGAAATGTGAAGGGCGTCGGCGGGAAGGGGCAAGCGCGGGCGTCCCGTGCCCGGACGAATGACGACTCCCCCGGTCGAATTTCGCTCTGGGGGCCGCCCGAACGGAGGCGGGCCCCCCTGGCGGCGGCCGGGGGGTTGAATCCCATTCCCGAATGACACGCTGCTGACGCGCCCATCCCATTCTTGGCCGTCGTTCGCACGCCCGGCGGCCGCCGGGGGGGCGTCGTCTCACCGTCTTGCCGCCTCCTCTCGGCCGGGGCGGAGCTGCTTGGAGAGTGCTCGTGATGCGTCTCGAGGAGCGGTATCGCGGCTGCCTGCTCGGCCTCGCGGCCGGCGACGCGGTCGGTTCACCAGTGGAAGCGCGAGAGCGCGGGGAGTTCCCTCCGCTCACCGGGATGGTGGGGGGCGGGCCGTTCGGTCTCTCGAGGGGCCAGTGGACCGACAAGACCGGCTTGGCGCTGTGCCTGGGGGAGAGTCTGCTGGAGCGCTCGGGGTTCGACGCCACGGACCAGATGGATCGCTTCGTCCGGTGGTGGAAGGAGGGCCACTGGAGCGCGACAGGCTCGTGCTGCAACACCGGCGGCACGACGCGCGCGGCGCTGGAGCGCTACGTGGAGACGGGCGATCCACTGGGACGGCCCATCAGCCCGCGGTCGGCCGGGAACCGCTGCATCGCCCGGCTGGCGCCGGTGGCGCTCTTCTACGGCGCGGAGCGCGACGTGGCGGTGCGCTTCGCCGGCCTCAGCGCGCGCACCACCCACGGGGTGCGTGAGTGCATCGACGCCTGCCGGCTGCTGGCCGACGTGCTGTGCCTCGCGCTGTCGGGGGCGTCGAAGGAGCGGGTGCTCACCGATCACACGAAGAAGTTGCTGAAGGAGCCGCGGGTGCAGGCGGTAGCCCGCGGGGCGTGGCGCCGGAAAGGGGACGCCGAGATCCGGGGGAGCGGCTACGTGGTGGACTGCCTGGAGGCGGCGCTGTGGGCGTTCGGCACCACGGAGTCGTGCGAGGCGGCGGTGCTGCGGGCGGCGAACCTGGGCGACGACGCGGGCGCCACCGCGGCGGTCTGCGGCCAGGTCGCGGGAGCGTACTACGGTGTGCGGGGGATCCCGGCGGATTGGCTCGCCGTGCTGGTCATGCGGCGGCACATCGAGCTCATGGCGGACGCGCTCCTAGCGGGGTCA
>JBEKGT010000219.1:0-4436 GCA_050012655.1 Gemmatimonadales bacterium
AGCGCATCCACCGACGGGAGGGTGCGGCGGCGATCGCTCATCGCGCGGCGCCCCCTGGCGCGCGGGGGACGGCGGGCGGCGGCGCGCGGGTCGAGTCGCGAGGTGGCGTCGGAACCGGCGGCGGGGCGGCGCGCCGAGCGGTGTCGGCGGGCAGCGCCGATCCGGCGGCTCCGCGGACGGAGTCGGCCGGCGTGCGGAGCGAGTCGGCGGATGTCCGCCCGCGCGCGGGCCGTGCAGGCGGCCGCGGGACGGGCACGGAGAGCTGGCCGCGGACGTCCCGCGCCATGAGCGAAAGGTCGCGTACGCCCGACACCTTCACCACGTAGCGCGTGCCCTTCGCCAAAGGGGCTTCGAGGACGATGAGGCGCACCGGCGTCGGGGGCGGGCGGCGCGCGAGCATCTTCATCGCGCGGGTCGAGTCGGCGGGGCGCGCCGGCTGGCCCGGCCTCGCCGGGGAGGCCGCCACGCCTTGCGGTGCCGGCGGCTGCGCCTGCCTGGGTGGGGGCGCCGTCACGGCGGGAGCGGGCGGTGCCGGTGCCTGGCCTGGAGCGCGGGGTCGCCCGCGGGCCGAATCAGCCGGCTGGCGGGCGCGGAGCGAATCGGCCCGCAGCCGCGCCCGGGCGGAGTCGGCCGCGGCGCGCACGGCCTGCGCGGCCGCGCGCACGGAGTCGGCCTGGACCTGCGTCCACACGTGGAGGACGCCGAGGGGCGTCGTGGAGTCGGCGAGCGTGGCGAGCCGCACGGCGGCGGTGTCGAGCGACTGCGCCGGGTCGAGGGGCCGGTCGAAGGTGAGCCGCAGCGTCAGCGAGTCCACGATCTCGACGGTGCGTAGGCGAGGGCCCGTGGTGTCGTGCGGGAACGCGTACACCTCGACGGACGCGGAGTCCGCGAGGCGCACCCGCACGGTGTCGAACGCCTCGCGGGGGCCGCGCTCGTGGTTGTTGTCCTGGTCGATGACACCGTACACGACGTACTCACCCGCCGGGACCTGCCGCAACACGAACGACCCCGCCGAGTCGGCCAGGGTCCGGTAGGCGAGGGAATCGGGGAGGAGCACGGCCTCGATCAGCGCGGCCGATCCGGCATGAGCGCCGGGCCAGTCCACCACCGTGCCGCTGAGCGCGGCGGACGGGATGTCGGGGCCGGTGGAGAAGACGGAAACCGTGCCGCGCTTCATCCGGTTCTGGCGCAGATCCACGAGCACCGGCAGGAGCTCGAGGCGGTAGACGCGCCCCGCCTTGAACCCTTCACGCGGGCGCACGCTGATGCGGTTGCGGTGCCAGGCGACGTCCACGACGCCCTTCACCGGCGAGAGGAGGATGGCGCTCGAGATGGCGGGGCGGGGCGCCGCGACCTGCTCGGAGATGACCTCGTCGAGGAAGACGTCCGCCTCGTGGGGCGGCGGCGCGACGCTGCCGGAGTCGGGCGCCACGCGGGCGACCGTCGGGGGCGTCGTGTCGGGTGGTCCCCCGGGCGGGTCGCCTACGGAGGCGCACGCCGCCAGGAGCAGCGCGAGCGCGGCCCGCGGTGCGGCGGTCAGGCGCACCCCAGGGCGGCGAGCTTCGCGGCCAGCGCGCCGCGCTTCTCCGTCCACTGGCGCTCCTTCTCGCGCTCCTTCGCCACCACGTCGGCGGGCGCGCGGCCTGTGAAGCCTTCGTTGGCGAGCTTGGCGGTGAGCGCGGCGAGCTGCCGGTCGAGGCGCTCGAGCTCCCCCCGCACCCGGCCGCATTCCCTCGCGACGTCGATAGCGCCGGAAAGGGCCACGGCGGCGGCGCTGCCGTCGGGCAGCAGGGCCTGCGCCGCGGGGCCGCGCACCGGCTCGTGCACCAGGCTCGTCTTCGCGATGCGGCCGATGAACCCCAGCTCGGGGCTGATCGCTTCGGCCACCACCGGCGAGAGACCTGCGGTGGAGGTCACGACGGCCTTCCCCGGCGGCACGGCGTACTCGGCGCGCACCGCGCGGATCGCGTCCACCAGCGCCTGCACGTGAGCGAAGTCCCGCTCCGCCGCCGCGTCCTCGCGCGCCGGGTCGGGCGTCGGCCACTCGGCGGTGACGAGCGTCGCCTCCGCGCGTCCGGGGAGGCAGCGGAACAGCTCCTCGGTGATGAACGGCATAGCGGGATGCAGAAGGTGGAGCACCTGGTCGAAGACGTGCACCGCCACCGCGCGCGCGACGTCGCCGCCCGGTTCCTCGCCCCGCAGGCGCGCCTTGATCTCCTCCAGGTACCAATCGGCGAACTCATCCCACAGGAAGTGGTAGGGCTCGCCCACCGCGTCGTTGAGCCGGAACGCCTCGAGGTGCGCGGTGGTGTCCTGCACCACGTGGCTGAGGCGCGAGAGGATCCACCGGTCGGCGAGCCGGAGGTCCGCCGCGGCGACCGACGCCAGCGGGAGCACCGCCTCCCCCTGCAGGTGCGCGAGGAGGAGCCGCCCGATGTTCCACGTCTTGTTGGCGAAGTTCCGGCCCGGCGCGAAGCTCGCCTCGAGGTCGTTCGGGTCGAGGATGATGTCGGTGCCCACCGCCAGGCCGCTGGTCACCGTGAACCGCAGCGCGTCGGCGCCGTAGCGGCGCACCACTTCGAGCGGGTCGATCCCGTTGCCCAGCGACTTCGACATCTTGCGGTGCTGGGTGTCCCGCACCGTGCCGTGCAGATAGACGGTGTGGAAGGGGAGGTCTCCCATGAAGTGGAGGCCCGCCATGATCATCCGCGCCACCCAGAAGAAGAGGATCTCCGGGGCGGTCACCAGGACGTCGCCGGGGTAGTAGCGCGCCAGGTCGGGGGTCTGCTCGGGCCAGCCCAGCGTGGAGAAGGGCCAGAGCCACGAGGAGAACCAGGTGTCGAGGACGTCCTCGTCCTGGCGGAGCGGGCCGCCGCAGGCGGGGCAGGCGGCGGGGTCCTCGCGGTATGCTTGCGACGTGCCGCAGGCGTCGCAGTACCAGACGGGGATGCGGTGCCCCCACCACAGCTGCCGCGAGATGTTCCAGTCGCGGATGCCCGTCATCCAGCGTTCGTACTCGTCACCGCGCCGCTCGGGGATGAACCGCACCCGCCCGTCGCGGTACGCCTGCAGCGCCGGCGCCGCGAGAGGCGCCATGCGCACGAACCACTGATCGCTGAGGCGCGGCTCCACCACGGTGCCGCACCGGTAGCAGTGCCGCACGGCGTGGAGGCGGGTCTCCACCTTCTCCAGCAGCCCGTCTGCCTTGAGCTGCGCGACGATCGCCTTCCGGGCGGCGAAACGCTCCATCCCGAAGTAGGGTGCGGGCACCCGGCCGCCGGGCTTCCCCTCCAGCTCGGCGTCGCCCATCAGCGCCTCGGGGGTCATCACCACCGGCATCGGGAGGCCGTGCCGCTCGCCGACCTCGAAGTCGTCGGCGTCGTGCGCGGGAGTGATCTTCACGAAGCCGGTGCCGAAGCCCTGCTCGACGTGCTCGTCGGCGATGACCGGGATCTCGACGCCGGCGATGGGGAGGCGCACCCGCCGGCCCACGAGAGGGAGGCGCGCGGCGTCCTTGGGGTTGACGGCCACGGCCACGTCGCCGAGGAGGGTCTCGGGGCGCGTCGTCGCCACCGTGACGTGGCCGCCGCCGTCGGCGAAGGGGTAGCGGATGTGGTACAGCGCTCCCTCGACGTCCTCGTGCTCCGCCTCCTCGTCCGAGAGAGCGGTGTGGCACCGCGGGCACCAGTGGATCACGCGGTGGCCGCGGTAGATGAGGTCCTCCTCCCACAGGCGGACGAAGACCTCGCGGACGGCGTGGGAGAGGTCGGGGTCGAGGGTGAAGCGGGTGCGCGACCAGTCGCACGAGCAGCCGATGGCCTTGAGCTGGTCGAGGATGGTGGTGCCGGTGGCCCGCACGTGTTCCCAGACCCGCTCGACGAACGCCTCGCGCCCCAGGTCGAAGCGCGTCTTCCCCTCCTGGGCGAGGAGGCGCTCGACGACGTTCTGGGTCGCGATGCCGGCGTGGTCGGTGCCCGGCTGCCACAGCGCCTCGCGGCCGCGCATCCGCTCGAACCGGATGAGGACGTCCTGCACGGTGTCGTTGAGGCCGTGGCCCATGTGCAGCGCCGCTGTCACGTTCGGCAGCGGGATCATGATGACATACGGCTCGCCGCCGCGCGCGGCGCTCGGCTTGAAGAGGTCGTGCGCCATCCAGTCGGCGTAGAGGCGGGCCTCCACGTCGGCGGCGTCGTATTGGGGTGAGAGCGGCTCGTTCGGGTTCATCACCGGTCCGGTCCTACGAAACGGCCCGCTCGGAGCGGGCCGCGGGATGTCGTGGAGCCTCGGGAGCTAGCCGCGTGCGGCACGCGGCGAGCTCGGTCCTGGTACGACGGCCACGGGTGTGTCCACCCCCGGCACGAGGAGGCGGTTGATCACGTCCTTCACCCCGGGGAGCCGGCGGGCGATCTGCCCTGCGCGCTGGGCCTCCGCCGCCG
>JBEKGT010000220.1:0-4431 GCA_050012655.1 Gemmatimonadales bacterium
CATCGGGGAGCTGCACCGCCTGGTGCGGGTCTCGCGCTCGTACACCCTGGCCACCGACGGCGACAACTACACGACCGCCGGCAAGGTGGACTCGGCCATCATCGCGTACGCGGCGGCGGAGGCGCTCCTCCCCGACAGCGCGGTGAACGGCGAGCTGGTCTTCTGGCACGCCACGACCCTGGCCGACCGCGGACGGGTGGAGGAGGCGATCCCGCTGTACCGGAGGGCGTTCGCGCAGGACACCCTCTGGGCGATGCTCATCTGGCGGCTGCCCGGCGTCGGGCTCCTCTCCGCCGACAGCGCGGCCATCGCGCGGATCGTCCGTGAGGCGCGACCGGCGCAGCCCGCCGCCCCGCCTCGCCGGCGTCGGTAGGCCCGGGGCCCTGCGGAGCGGGCTTCGCGGCGCCGCTGAGCGGCGAGAACGGAACCCCGAACGGCGGCGGTCCCGGATCGCTCGGATGCCGCCGCCCTCGACAAGCGCAGGGGGCACGGCCACCTTGCGGAAGGCCCGCTACCAGCCACCGCGGGCGCGCCGGAGGGACAGTGGACGAGCCGCTCAACATCTTCGTCGTTTCCGACGCGACGGGGGCCACGGCCGAAGCGGTCGCGACGTCGGTGCTGATGCAGTTCGCGGGCGCACGAGCGCGGATCCACCGGTTCCCGTTCGTGCGCACCGTCGCCGAGGTGCATGCGCTCCTGGCCCGGGCCCCTGAGCGGCAGTGCATCATCATCTTCACGGTGGTCTCGCCGGACCTCCGGCACGCCATCCTCACGGGCGGCCGCGACCGTCACCTTACCGTGGTGGACTTGATGGGCCCGCTGATGGGCATCTTCGCCGGCGCGCTCAAGCACGCCCCCAGCCAGATCCCCGGCATCCAGAGTGGAGAGCAGGCGGAGTTGCGGCAGGTCACGGAGGCGATCCACTTCACCCTGCGCCACGATGACGGCCTCGGGCTCGAGACCCTCGACCAGGCCGACGTGGTCATCCTGGGCGTCTCGCGGACGGGCAAGACGCCGACCAGCATCTTCCTGTCGTGCCAGAAGCTGAAGGTCGCCAACGTCCCGATCGTCCACCCGCTCCCGCTGCCGGAGTGCGTTCTCTCGGCCCCTGCCAAGAAGGTCGGGTTCCGCATCGCCCTCGACCGGCTGGTGCAGCTCCGCAGCGAGCGACCGCGGGGGATGGGGGTGACGGAGTTGGCGGGCTACGCTGGCGAAGCGGCGATCTTCGAGGATCTGGAGTACTGCGAGGAGGTGTACCGCCGGATCCCGGGGCTGCGGACGATCGACGTCACGACGCGGTCGGTCGAGGAGATCGCCGCGTGGATCAAGCGCCACGTCCTCTAGCCGCGCCGACCCCCCAGAAACGGAAAGTGGCGGCAGGGCCGCCACTTCCGTGATCTGGACTGTCCGTCAGGTCGCGCGTATCGAGCGCCCCGGCGTCGGGCTCAGTACATCCCCCCCATCCCGCCACCGGGCGGCATGGGCATGTCCTTCTTCTCCTCCTTCTTCTCGACCACGACGGCCTCGGTCGTCAGCAGCAGGCCCGCGATGGACGAGGCGTTCTGCAGGGCGCTGCGGGTGACCTTGGTCGGGTCGATGACGCCCGCCGCGACCAGGTCCTCGTAGACGTCCGTCTGCGCGTTGTAGCCGAAGTTCTTGTCCTTCGACTCGCGCACCTTGGCGGTGACGATCGAGCCCTCGGCGCCCGCGTTCTGGGCGATGATCCGGATGGGCTCTTCGAGTGCCCGGCGCACGATCTCCGCGCCGACCTTCTCGTCTTCCTCGAGCTTCATCCTGGCCACCGCGGGCTGGCACCGCAGCAGCGCGACCCCGCCGCCCGGGACGATCCCCTCCTCCACCGCGGCGCGCGTCGCGTGCAGCGCGTCCTCCACGCGGGCCTTCTTCTCCTTCATCTCCGTCTCGGTCGCCGCCCCGACGTTGATCACCGCCACGCCGCCGGCCAGCTTCGCGAGCCGCTCCTGCAGCTTCTCCTTGTCGTAGTCCGACGTGGACTTCTCGATCTGGGCGCGGATCTCGCCGATGCGCCCCTCGATGTCCTTCTTCTTCCCCGCGCCGTCCACGAGGGTGGTGTTGTCCTTGTCCACCACCACGCGCTTCGCCTTGCCCAGGTCGTTCAGCGTGGCGTTCTCGAGCTTGAAGCCGAGCTCCTCGCTGATCACCTGGCCGCCGGTGAGGATCGAGATGTCCCGCAGCATCTCCTTGCGCCGGTCGCCGAACCCGGGGGCCTTCACGCCGCAGACTTTGAGCGTGCCGCGGAGCTTGTTCACCACCAGCGTCGCGAGCGCCTCGCCCTCGATGTCCTCCGCGACGATCAGGAGGGGCTTGCCCAACTGGGCGACCTTCTCGAGCACCGGGAGGAGATCCTTCATCGAGCTGATCTTCTTGTCGTGGATCAGGATCAGCGCGTCCTCCTGCACCGTCTCCATCTTCTCGGCGTCGGTCACGAAGTAGGGCGACACGTAGCCGCGGTCGAACTGCATCCCGTCCACGGTCTCCAGCGTCGTCTCGAGGCTCTTCGCCTCCTCGACCGTGATGACGCCGTCCTTGCCGACCTTCTCCATCGCGTCGGCGATGATGTCGCCAATGGTGGCGTCGTTGTTCGCCGAGATCGCGCCGACCTGGGAGATCTCCTTCTTTCCGGTGGTCGCGACCGACATCTTCTTCAGCTCCGCGATCACCGTCTCCACGGCCTTGTCGATGCCCCGCTTCAGGGCCATCGGGCTGCTTCCGGCCGTCACGTTCTTCAGGCCTTCGCGCACGATCGCCTGGGCGAGCACCGTCGCCGTCGTGGTGCCGTCACCCGCGATGTCGGAGGTCTTGGTCGCGACCTCCTTGAGCATCTGGGCGCCCATGTTCTCGATCGGGTCCGGCAGCTCAATCTCCTTCGCCACCGTCACGCCGTCCTTCGTGATCAGCGGGTTCCCGAACTTCCGGTCGAGCACGACGTTGCGCCCCTTGGGGCCCAGCGTCGCCTTCACCGCCTCGGCGAGCTGGTCCACGCCGCGCTTCAGCTTCGCGCGCGCGTCCACACCGAATACGAGTTCCTTGGCAGCCATCCCGTTCACTCCCTCTCAGTTGATGCGTCGCTCAGCCGACGACGGCGAGGACGTCCGATTCCTTGACGATGAGCAGCGTCTCGTTGTCGATCGTGACCTCGGTGCCGCTGTACTTCCCGTACAGCACCTTGTCGCCGACCTTGACCTCCATCTTCACGTGGTCACCCTTCTCGATCCGCCCCGGGCCCACGGCGATCACCTGCCCCTGCTGGGGCTTCTCCTTCGCGGTGTCCGGGATGTACAGCCCGCCCCGCATCTGCTCCGTCTCCTCCAACGGCCGGATCACCACCCGGTCCGCCAGCGGACTGATCTTGAACTTCCCCTTGCCGCCCGTTGCCATCGTGCTCCTACCTCCTGCGACGAAGTGGTATGGCCGGAGGCGACCCGCCTCCTCGAGGATTCCCTGGATCGCAATTAGCACTCGTTCGCATTGAGTGCTAACAGCATACCTAAACATAGCGCCGCCCTACCCTCTGTCAAGGGTCGAGCGGCGAGATTATAAGCAATTCCTCTGCAATAACTTATATCGTGTTATCGAGGCGCTCGGATCCGGCGGCCAGGGCCGCCACGGTCGAGGCGCAGCGTGTCGATCCAGAGGCTGTCCGGCAGGCCCGGTGGTGCCGCCCCTACCGCATGGCAGGCGTCGCACGAGAGGAAGGCGCGGAAGAGGTGGTCGGCGTGCTGGAGGGGGCGGCCGCTCGCCGAATCGCGGACGGCGGCGACCTCCTCGATCCCGTAGTGGCACGACATGCAGCTGCCCGCCTGCACCGGCGGACCGAGCTCGGGGATGGCGGGCACGCCGCGTCGCGCGGACCGGTACGCGCGGGCCGCGAGATCGAGCGCGTGGCGCATGATGCGGTCACTCGCCGGCAGGTTGTGGAGCGGGCCCGCCGCGCGCAGGAACGCGAGGAGCGACTGGGCCTGGCGCACCTGCGCGCGCGGCCCCACGGGAGCGCCGGAGTCGGCGAGGGCGCGCGCCGCGGCGGCGAGGTAGGTGGAGACCCACGCCTCGCGGCGCTGGTAGCCGCGCCGCCATCGCGGGAGGATGCCGATCCACTGCGACCCGTGGCAGCCGGTGCACGCCGCCTCGTTGGCCTTGAGGGGCCGGCCCGGGCGGGGACCCGGCTGTCCCGGCGCCACATGGCACGAGCGGCAGGTGACGCCGCCCATGAACATCGGACTGGGGCGGATCGGCTCCCCCGGCAGGAGGCCGAGGATGAGCCGCTGCTGCGCGGCGTGGACGTCGGGATGGCACGCGGCGCAGGTCGCCGTCTTCGACGTGTCTGCCGGGATGGGCCGCAGGTGGCCGGGGGCGTGGCAGTCGCTGCACGCGAGGGCGACCGAGGTGCTCATC
>JBEKGT010000221.1:0-4422 GCA_050012655.1 Gemmatimonadales bacterium
CGCCGCGGGGACCCGGGAGGCTAGCCGGGCCGCAGCTTCAGCCCGCGGTGGCAGGCGCGGCACGCCAGCGCCCGCAGCTGCCCTCGCCACGGTCCCAGCACGTCGAGGTCCTGCTCTGCCCCGCAGTCGGGGCAGACGCCGTGCGCTCGCACGACCAGCGCCTTCGCTCGGAGCCGCGGCACCATCACCAACACCGCCCCGACGAGGCACACCGGCACCAGGACGAAATGGGCGATGGGGATGAAGACGCACACCACCGCGCCGAGGAACTATGCGCCGAACCCCTTCGAGGCCCGCACCAGCCGCCGGCCGGCGGTCAGCTCCTCCACCTCCAGCACCGCGTCCGTCGCCTCTGGATGATAGCCCACGAGCTTGCAGACCCGCCTCGCGGTCACGGGGCTCCAGGCGGCCCACTGGCGTGCCCCGGCTCGGGAACGGCGCGCTCTTCGATCAGGCCCAGACAGAGACCGGCTAGCTCGAGCGCCATCCGCTCCTTCTTGCGGCGCTCCATCCCGCCGGGGGGCGGCGCCGGGATGTCGCTGCGGACCGGCGCGATGCACCAGCGCCCCATGTCGAGGCGGCAGGCGAGCCAGCGGCTCCCCGTCGGGATGGGGATGCGCCAGCGCCGCATCGCCTCGTTGATCTCCTTCGCGGCGGTGGGAGGCAGGGGGCGGCCGTGGCTGATGGCGATGGGGACCACCGAATCGTCGGTGGCCTCCCAGAGGCCCACGACGCGCCCCTGAAGGGCCTGCCCCGCGCGGCGGAGCACCTCTTCGCGCCAGAACTCCCGCGTCGGCGGGCGCGGCGGCTGCTCGCTCATCGTCCCATCCTCGGATCCCATCGGGTGGCCATCAGCGCCGCAGCGCGGCGAGCCGCGCCTCGAGCGCCTCCAGCGTGCGCTCCAGCGCGGCCGCCGCCTGCAGCGCCTGCGTGGTGGGCGCGGCGTCGGCGCCCTCCGCGATGCCCAGCACGCCGGCAAGCTGGCCGTTCAGTCGCGTCAGGTCGCGGCTGAGCGCGACGAGCGAGTCGGCCCTCGCGCCCCCGGCCGCCCCCGCGCGCGGCGCGCGCGCGCCGGCGAGGGCCGCGGAATCGCGGACCATCGCCCCGGCCATCCGGCGCGAGAGCGCGAACTGCTGCTGCAGCACGAGGGACGTCGCCGGCACGCGCGGATCCATGCGGAGGGTGAGCGGCTGTTCGAGCCGTTGACCGTTCACCGTTAACCGCACACGGTATTCGCCTGGGAGCGCCCACGGTCCCCGGGGCTCGCGCGGGGTGTTGTGGATAACAGCTGCGATCGGGTAACCGAAGCGGAGCGCCGGGGGCACCGGGTAGCGCAGGTCCCACACGAAGCGGTGCATCCCCGCGCCGGTGCCGAGGCGCTGCGAGGGGCGCACCCACCAGAGAGGGATGTTGGCGCCGGAGTCCACCGGCTCCGGAGCGTCGTCGCTGGCGAAGCGGCGCACCAGCGCCCCGGTGCGGTCGAGGATCTCGAGCACCACGGGAGTCGTGGCCGGCGCCGGCAGGTAGTAGTCGAGAACGGCGCCGTCGGGCGGGTTCGGGGCCGCCGGCTCGTCGATCGGGAGCGGCGTGTCGGTGTACTCGTTCCACCGGACCCGCGTCGCCCGCGCCGGACGGTAGAGGTAGACACCCTCCGCGGCCGCGGCCTCGGCGGCCTGCCTGAGCGGCGTGATGTCGTCGAGGACCCACGCACCGCGGCCGTGGGTGCCGGCGATCAGGTCCTGCTCGTGGATCCACAGGTCCCGCACCGAGGAGCCGGGGAGGTTGAGGCGCAGCGGCTGCCAGTAGTTGCCGTCGTCGAACGACACGTACACCGAGCGCTCCGTCCCGGCGAAGAGGAGCCCCTTCCTGGCCGGGTCCTCCCGCACCACGTCCACCACCTCGTTCTCGGGGATGCCGGCGACGATCTCGGTCCACGTCGCGCCGCCGTCGCGCGTCCGCCAGATGTGCGGGTGCAGGTCGTCGAGGCGGAAGCGGTTGATGGCGGCGTACGCCTCGAGCGTGTCGGTGTGCGAGGCCTCCATCAGCGAGACCTTGCTCCACGGCGTGAGCGCGGGGGGCGTCACGTTCCGCCAGTGCGCGCCGCCGTCGTGCGTCACCCAGATCAGGCCGTCGTCCGTGCCGACCCAGAGAAGGCTCACCCGCCGGAACGACGGGGCGATGGTGTAGATCACGCCGCGGTGCCGGCCGTGCTCCGGGTCGAGCGGCGCGTACGGCCCGAGGAGGCCCGACGAGTCGAGTGAGTCGCGGGTCAAGTCGGGGCTGATCGTCTGCCAGTTCTGACCGCCGTTCAGCGTCTTGAAGAGGACGTTCCCGGCGAAGTAGAGGAGGTGCGGGTCCACCGGCGAGAAGATGACCGGCGCGGTCCGCACGAAGCGGTACCGGCCGGGGCCGCGCCCGCCGCCCGCCTCCGGGCTCACGTTCTGCACCTGTCCCGTGTTCCAGTCGAACCGCGTGATCTTGCCGCCGTAAACGAGGTTGGGGTGCAGCGGGTCGGGGGCGACATAGCCGTATTCCTCGACGCCGACGGGGTGCCACTCGCGGTAGGTGATCTGGCCGTCGTTGCCGCGGCTCAGGATCCCCATCGAGCCGCTCTCCTGCTGGCCGCCGTAGATGCGGTACGGGAAGCCGTTGTCGGTGATGATGTGGAACAGCTGGGCGCTCGGCTGGTTGTACCAGCTGCTCCACGTCTCGCCGCCGTTCACCGTGATGACCGCGCCCTGGTCGCTCGCGTTGAGGATGATCCGCGGGTCGTCGGGATTGATCCAGAGGCGGTGGTAGTCGTCGCCCCCGGGGGCGCCGCGGAAGGGGTGGAAGGTCACGCCCCCATCGGTGGACTTCCACGTCACCACGTTGGCCGAGTAGACGACGTCGGCGTTGCGCGGGTCCACCTTGATCTCGTTGAAGTCGCCGTCGCGCTCCGACACGCGCGCGTCGGCGTTCACCAGCCGCCAGTGCTCGCCGCCGTCCTCGGAGCGGTAGACGCCCTGGCCCCGGTTCGCGCCCACGATCGCGTAGAGGCGGTTGGGCTCGCTCGCCGAGGTCCCGATGCCGATGCGGCCCAGCCCGTCGGCGGCGGAGGGGAGGCCCTCGCCCACCTGGCGCCACGTGGTGCCGCCGTCGGTGGACTTGTACAGGCCGTTGTTGGCCGAGAGGGACCAGCCGTTCTCCCACGGCGCCTGCTGCGCCGCCCACAGCACCGCATAGAGGACGTCGGGGTTCGACGGGTCGAAGGCGAGGTCCATCGCCCCGGTGTGCGCGTCCCGGTAGAGGACCCTCTGCCACGTCTCGCCGCCGTCGAGCGAGCGGAAGACGCCCCGTTCCTCATTGGGGCCGTACGGATGGCCAAGGACCGCGGCGAAGACGCGGTTCGCGTCGCGCGGGTCCACGAGGACCTGGGCGATCTGCTGGCCGTCCCGGAGGCCGAGGTGGCGCCAGGAGCGGCCGCCATCGGTGGACTTGTAGATCCCGTCGCCGACGGAGAGGTCGGGGCGCTGGAGCCCTTCGCCGCTGCCGACGTAGATGGTGTTCGGGTCGGAGGGCGCCACCGCGATGGCGCCGACGGAGCCGGTGGAGACGGAGTCGAAGATCGGGGTCCAGACGCGGCCCGCGTCGGTGGTCTTCCAGACGCCGCCGTTGTTCACGCCGATGTAGAAGGTGTTGGGCTGTCCCCGTACCCCGACGGCGGCGACGGTGCGCCCGCCGCGGAACGGCCCCACGAGGCGCCAGCGGAGGTCCTGGTAGAGGCGCGGGTCGACCTGCTGGGCGGCCGTGCGCTGCGCGAGTACCGCAAGCATGGCGCCGCAGGCGAGCAGGACGCTGAGGGCGCGGCGCCGCGCGCACCGGGGCGCGGCGGTCGGGGACGGGGCGAGTCTCACGGGCGGCTCCGAATCGGGATCGGGTGACCTGGCCAAGATGCACCGCGCCTCGCCCGATTGCCAAGCGCCGGCCGCCCCCCGCTTCGCCGAGCCACGGTCCGGCCGGGCGGGCGGCGCTGGCGCGCGGGGCCGTCCCCACCGCACTTTTCGAGCGGGAAGGCATGCGTCACGGACCGGCCAGGAGGCGCAGTGCGGGACCTGCGGGAGATAGCGGCGGTGCGCGAGCGGATGCGGGCGGGCGATTCCCCGGCCGTCCTCGCGACGGTCGTCACCGTCACCGGCTCCGCCTATCGAGGGCCGGGCGCCCGCCTCCTCGTGCTCGCCGACGGGACGGCGGCCGGCTGCGTGAGCGGCGGCTGCCTCGAGCGGGACGTCCGCGCGCGGGCCGACGCGCTGCGCGAGACGGGACGCGCCGAGCTGGTGAGCTACGACCTCAGCGAGGACGACGCGCCGTGGGGCCTCGGGATGCGCTGCGGCGGACGAGTCGCGGTGCTCCTCGAGCCGCTCAGCGGCGGGTTCCCCGAGC
>JBEKGT010000222.1:0-4394 GCA_050012655.1 Gemmatimonadales bacterium
CGCGAAACGCAGGTCGTGCAGCTCCCGCGCCGACGGTGCGCGCGCTGAGGCCACCTTCCAGCCGCTCTCGACGGCGTCGTAGCGGAACCGCTCCTGCGCCAGGAAGCCCCCCCGTACCCGCTTGAAGTCCAGCGCGGAGAGTTCGGCGCCCACGGGGATCTCCACCACACGGAGATTCTTCTTCGCGCCCAGCGCCTCCAGCGCCTCCGGGGTGAAGCCGGGCGCGACCAGCACCTCGATGAAGAGGTCCTGCATGGCCGCCACCGCCTCCGCGTCCACCGCGCACGGGAAGCCGACCACCGATCCGAACGCCGACGCCGGATCCGTCGCCCGCGCCCGGCGGAAGGCCTCCGCCGCGGTGGCCCCGAGCGCGAGGCCGCACGGCGTGGTGTGCTTGATGATGACGCACGCGGTCGTCCGGTGCCACGGTCCCAGCGCCAGGAGCGTGGCGTCCACGTCCAGCAGGTTGTTGAACGACAGCTCCTTCCCGCCGTGCTGCGCCATCAAGGCCAACCCCTCCGGCTCCCCCGTCACGTAGAACGCCGCCGCCTGCTGCGGGTTCTCGCCGTAGCGCAGCGACTGCCGCCGCTCCAGCGAGAGCGTGAGCGCCGCGGGCAGGACCTCCCCCGCGTCGAGGTACGCCGCGATGGCGCCGTCGTAAAGCGCCGTGTGGTGGAACACCTTCGTCGCCAGCTCCCGCTTCAGCGCCGCCGGGACGTCCCCGGCGCGCAGCGCCTCCAGCACCCGCTCGTAGTCGTCGGGGTCCACGACCACCACCACCGCCTGGTGGTTCTTCGCCGCCGAGCGGAGCATCGAGGGTCCGCCGATGTCGATCTGCTCGATCGCCTCGGCGAGGGTGACGCCCGGCTTCGCCACCGTCTGCCGGAAGGGGTAGAGGTTCACCGCCACGAGGTCGATGGTGCCGAAGCCGTGCGCGCGCAGCGCCGCGAGGTCCTCCGGGACGTCGCGCCGCGCCAGGAGCCCGCCGTGCACCGCGGGGTGCAGCGTCTTCACCCGCCCGTCCATCATCTCGGGGAAGCCCGTCACCTGCTCGATCGGCGTGACGGCCACACCGGCGTCCGCGAGCGCGCGGGCCGTGCCGCCGGTCGAGACGAGGTCCCAGCCGAGGGCCGCGAGCCCCTGGGCGAACGCGACGAGGCCGCGCTTGTCGGAGACGGAGAGGAGGGCACGAGGCATCACCAACGCTCCACGATGGCCTGGATGAGGTCGGACAGCGAGACGAGGTCGCGGAGATCGAGGACCTCCGCGGGGGAGTGCGAGGCGAGCCCCGGCCACCCGATCGGCACGTCGGGGATGGCCCAGCGTGTGAAGACCGAGCCGTCGTTGCCGCCGTTCGTCGTGCCCACCTGGAGGGGGATGTGCCGCTCGCGCGCGAGGGCGCGGAGCGAATCCACCAGCGCCGGCGGCGTGACGGAGGTGTTGTCCACCGCCCGCGCCACGGGGCCGAGGCCGAGGGGGGTGTTCGCGAACCCCTGCGGGTCGAGGGGCGAGGCGCTCGATACGAAGGTGTCCACCGCATGGACGCGCGCCGGCCGCTCGGGGGCGAGGATGCGGGCGGCGTACCGCGCCCCCTCCAGCCCCGTCTCCTCCCGCACCGAGAAGATGAACACCGCCTCCCGCCGCAGATCCCGCGGGTCGAGATGGCGCAGCGCCAGGATCTGCGCCGCGCACCCGACGCGGTCGTCGAAGGAGCGCCCCGTGGCGCGCTGGCGGGCGAGGGGGACGTACTCCTTCGGCATCGTCACCGCGTCGCCCACGCGGATGCCGAGCGCCTCGGCGGCGGCACGGGAGCGCACGCCCACGTCGGCGCGCAGGGCGGGGGGCGTGCGGCGCGGCGAGCCTCCGGCGCTGTCGCGCACGGCGAACACCCCCCGCACCACGCCCGTCCCGGTGCGCACCAGCGCCGGCTCCCCCTCGAAGAGCGACGGATAGAAGCCGCCCCGGGCCCTGAGCTCGAGCCGGCCGTCGTCCCGCAGCTCGGCGACCTCGAAGCCGATATCGTCCAGGTGCGCGACGAACACCACGAGGGGCGCGCCGTGGCCGAAGCGCACGATGACGTTCCCCGCCGAGTCCACCGTCGGGCTGGCCCACACCGGAAGGAGCCGGATGACGAGCGACCGCACGTCGGCCTCATGCCCGCTCACGCCGTACCTCTCGACCAGCTGGCGGAGGACATCCTGCGCCTCCTGCACGCGTGAGGGGGCCTGCGCCTGCGCCGCGGCGGGCCGGGGCGCGGCGAGGGCGCAGAGCGCCGCCCCGCACACCACGGCGCGGCGCACGGCGGCGGCGCGACGTCGGGGCGCGCGCCTCACCGGCCCCCCGCCAGGAACGCGGCGAGGCGATCGACGAGGGCGGCGACATCGGCCGTCGCGACCGTCTCGACCGGCGAGCGCGCGTACCGCACCGGGAGGTTCCAGGCCGTCATCGGCTGGACGCCCCAGCCCGTCACCACGCTGTCGCGCCCCACGGCGAGGCCACCAAAGCCGAGTGAATCACTCGTCATTGCGCCGCCCAGAAGCAGCGCCTCGCTCGCGGGGATGTCGCGCGCCAGTTCCGCGAGCGCGAACGCGGCGCCGTCGTGCGCGAAGTGCCGCCGCACCGCGAACACCGCGACGGCGGTGCCGCCCACGGCGCTCGGGAGGCGGCGGACCGCCTCGACGAGGGCCGCGCACGAGGCGCGCTCGGCGGCGAAGGGCGCGGCCACGAGCCCCTCGCCGTAGCGCTGGGGCCGCTTGGTGCGGGCGAGGGGAGCGAGCAGCTGGATGCCGAGCGCCTCGACGTCGGCGGGGGACGCTGCGCCGACGTCCACGAATGCGTCGTCGAGGCCGAAGGGCTCGTCGGGACCGGCGGCGCGGCCGCGCTGGAGATGCGTGGAGCGCACGAGGACGACGCCGGGGACAGCGCCCGACCGCCCGAAGACGGTGACGCGCTGGCCCTCGAGCCATTGGTCGAAGAGGGGGCCCATCGGCGTGGCGCCGACGCGGCGCAGGGTGAGGTACCCCTCGGCGGTGACGCCCCCGACGACGTAACCCACCTCATCGAGCGGGCACACTGCGACGCGGATCGGCTCGCCGGAGCCGCGGACCCAGACCACGTTGCCGGCGCGGTCGCGCCGGGAGTCGGGGAGGAGGACGCGCACGCTGTCGGCCGCGGCGTCCTCGTAGCCGGTGACGGCCGTCATCGCGGCAAGGCGCACCATGAGCGACTCGAGCGCGCCCGTGCCCGGTGCGGTGGCAGGTGCGGCCGGAACGGACTGCGCCGCGCCGCGGCCCGGCGCGAGGGCGAGGGCGGCGGCGATCAGCGGCGCCGCGCTGGCGGTGGCGAGGGCGCTACGGAGTGAGCGCATCGGCAAGCGCGGGCAGCGCGTCCGCCGGGCCGAACGCCGGTGCGGCGAGCGAGAGGGCGGCGGCGCCGCCGCGCGCCCACGCGCGGACGACCGCGGGGAGGAGGCGGTGTTCGGCCTCGAGCACGCGGGCCGCGAGGGACTCGGGGGTGTCGCCCGGCCGGACGGGCACGGGCCACTGCGCCACGATCCGCCCGTGGTCGTAGTGGTCGTCCACCACGTGGACCGTGGGGCCGCTCACGCGCGCGCCGGAGGCGAGGACCGCCTCGTGCACCCGTTGTCCGTACATGCCGCTCCCGCCGAAGGCCGGGAGGAGAGCGGGGTGGATGTTGATCATCCGGCCCGCGTAGGCTGTCACGACGGAGGGGGGCACGAGCCGGAGGTAGCCCGCGAGCACGACCAGGTCGGTGCCGCACCCGGCGAGGAGGGCGAGGAGGCGTTCCGCATCGTCGCCGTCCTCGCGGATGGCGGCGGCGCGCACGCCCGCGCGCGTGGCGCGCTCGAGCGCGCCCGCGGCGGACCGGTTGGAGACGACGAGGACGACGGCGAAGCCGGCCTCCGGGTCGCGGGCGGCGTCGAGCAGCGACTGCAGGTTCGTTCCGCCGCCCGACGCCAGCACCGCGACCCGAAGGCCCGGCACCGCTAGCGCACCTGCATGGTGTACGGTCCGCCCGGGGTGTCCGCCGAGAACGCCGTCACCGCGAGCCGGTACGTCCCGGTCATCGTGCACGTGTACGTGATCCGCGCGTTGAGTCCCTCACCGCTGTCGTCGTCGCGGGCCACCACGTTCCCCATGGGGTCGAAGACCAGGGCATAGTTGTCCCAACTGCTCATCACGTCCATCTGGAACGCCTGGCCGGCGACGCAGGAGAAGTTGTACGCCTGGAACGGCTTCCCGTCATAGCGGGCGTCGGCGGCCGTGAGCACGCCGGAAGCCTGCTGGCCGGCGGCGATCGTCCCGACGACACCGGTCGAGCTCGCCATCGGCTGGACCATCGGCGTCACCTGCGGCGCCACCGCCATGACACCC
>JBEKGT010000223.1:0-4368 GCA_050012655.1 Gemmatimonadales bacterium
GACGCGCGCGCGGGCGACCTCGCGGGGGCGTACGCGCGGGTGCGGCGGGCGATGCTGGACGCGCCGGGCGCCGCGCGCCTCGGCGCGGTCGCGGCGATGCTCGCCCGTGCGATGGGCCGCACGCCCGACGCCCGGTCGCTCCTCGCCACCGCCCGGGGTGCCGACCCGATCAACGTCTTCCTGCGTTACGAGGCGCACCGGGCCTGGGCCCCCGACTCGGCGCTGCTCCGGGAGTTGGCGGCGGATCCCGAGCGCATCCTCGAGATCGCCACCGAGTACCTCCGCTTCGGCCTGTGGGGCGAGGCGCTCGACGTCCTCTCGGCGGAGTACCCGAGCGCGGGGGTCGTCGCGGAGCCCGGGATGCCGCGCCCCGAACACTACGCGCTCTTGGCGTACTATCGCGGATGGCTGCGCGAGCGGCTGCGCCAGGACGGTGCGAGCGAGTACGACGCCGCGTCGCGGATGCCGCTCACCTACGTCTTCCCCAACCGGCCCGAGGAGTTCGCGGTGCTGGGGGCGGCGCTTGCGCACGACCCGCGCGACGCTTCGGCGCACGCGCTCCTCGGCGACCTCGCGATGAGCGGCGGGATGCTCGACAGCGCGGTGGCGGAGTGGCGGCGCGCGGCGGCGATCGCCCCGCGCATCCCCGCGCTGCTCCGCGACCTCGGCTACGCGCTTCTGGCGTCGGGCCGTCCCGCGGCCGAGGCGCGGGCCGCGTTCGAGGACGGCGTGCGCTACGACTCCCTGAACGTCGGCGTCTGGGTGGGCCTCGACTCCGCGCTGTCGCTGGGCGGAGCGACCGCCACCGAGCGGGCGCGGTCCCTCGACCGCTTCCCGGAGCCGGGCGCGATGCCGGCATCCCTCGTCTATCGCTACGCGCGGCTCCTCGCCGAGGCGGGCCGGTTCGACGACGCGGAGCGGCAGTTCCGGGCGCGGTTCTTCCCGCGTCGCGAAGGCGGCGTGAACCCGCGGCAGGTCTGGCTCGACGTGCGGCTGCGGCGCGCCGAGGCGCTGGCCGCGCCGGAGCGGTGCGCCGAGGCGGTGCGAATCCTCGACGGCCTGGCGCGGCCGGTGCAGGGGATCGCCTTCACCCGTGACGGATTGGTGCCCCTCTTGCAGGCGGGAGCGTTGGCGGATCGGGCAGCGGCGGTCCGCGCGCGCTGCGGTGCGGCCCGGTAGGTCGCCGACGGCACGATGGGGGCACGGGCGATGCGTGGGACCGGGATCGCGAAGGAGATCGGACCAATGAGATGTGGCGGAGCGGATGCAGCGCGCTCGTGGGGGCCCCGGGCCTTCGTCCTGGCGGCGCTCCTGCTCGCGGCCGTGCCCGCGGCGGCGCAGCGGCGCGGCACCGTCTCGGCGGACTACTTCGTGTCGAGCGCCCTCGGCGTGCGGAAGGACTATCTCATCTACCTGCCGCCCTCGTATCCGACCGACCCGGTGCGCCGCTTCCCCGTCGTGTACTACCTCCACGGAGCATTCGGGAGCGAGGACGACTGGGTGCAGCAGGGCGGGCTCGACGTCGTGATGGACTCGCTCATCGCGGCCGGGATGCCCGAGATGATCGTGGTGATGCCCGACGGCGACGACGGCTTCTACACCGAGTGGGCGACCTCGTACAAGTGGCGCGAGTGCCCGACCCGCACCGACCTTCGCGAGGCCGCGGCCCGCTACTGCGTGCGCGAGCCGCGCTACGACGCCTACATCGCCCGGGACCTGGTCCGGAACGTCGACGCCACCTACCGCACGCTGGCGGACGCGCGGCACCGCGGCATCGCCGGCCTCTCGATGGGCGGGTTCGGCGCGATGGCGCTCGCGGTGGAGTACCCCGACCTCTGGGCGGCGGCGGCGAGCCACTCCGGGCCCGTGTGCCGGCTGGCGCTCGCGGTGGACACGGCGGCGCGGACGGTGGTGTACGCCGGCCGCCCCGACACTCTCCGTGCCGCGAACCCGACGCTGTGGCCGCTCTACACGGCGGTCTTCGGGCCCGACACGGCGGCCTGGTGGGCACGCGACCCCGTGGGGCGCATCCGCCGGATGAGAGCCCAGGATCGGGGGCGGATCCCTGCGCTCTACGCCGACATCGGCACCGAGGACTCCCGATTGGTCAACAATCGCGCGTTCCGCATCGAGCTCGCGAAGCTTGGGATCCCGCTCGATTACCACGAGTATCCCGGCGAGCACGACTGGCCGTACTGGCGCGCGCACGTCGCGCAGTCGCTGACCTGGCTCTCGCAGCACTTCGCGCGGTGAGGTCCGCGCCGCTCCACGGCACCGTCGCCCCCGGCTTCGAGCCGGTGCGTGAGGCTTTCGCGCGGAACTTCGCGGAGCGCGGCGAGGTGGGGGCCGCCTGTGCGGTCTACCGGCGCGGGGTGAAGGTGGTGGACCTCTGGGGCGGATTCCGCGACCGCGCGTCGCTCACCCCGTGGGAGGAGGACACCCTCGTCCTCGTCTTCTCGACCACCAAGGGCCTCTCCGCTATGGCGATGGCCGTCGCGCACTCCCGCGGCCTCTTCGACCTCGGCGAGCGCGTGGCGGTGTACTGGCCGGAGTTCGCGCAGCAGGGCAAGGACCGGATCACGGTCCGCCAGCTCCTCGCCCACCAGGCGGGACTCTGCGCGGTGGACACGCCCCTCACGCCGGCCCTCCTCGGCGACCTCGACGCCCTCGCCGCGGCGCTCGCACGCCAGCGGCCGGCCTGGGAGCCCGGGACGCGCCACGGCTATCACGCGATCACCCTGGGTTTCTACGAAGGGGAGCTGCTTCGGCGCGTGGATCCGTCGCACCGGAGCCTCGGCAGGTTCTTCCGCGACGAGGTCGCGCGCCTCCTCGGCGTCGAGTTCCACATCGGGCTGCCGGCGGAGATCCCGGAATCGCGTCTCGCGACCGTGGAGATGTTCCAACCGTTGTGGCTCCTCCGCGGTCTGGACCGCGATTCGTGGCGTGTCCTGCTCGCGATGCTCACTCCCGGCTCCCTCACGCGGCGGGCCTTCGCCAATCCGAAGGTGCGCCGTCCGGTGGAGTTCGCGGCCCCGTTATTCCGCAGCGTGGAGTTCCCAGCGGTAGGGGGCTACGGCGTGGTCCGGGACATCGCGCGGGCGTACGGCGCGTTTGCCGCCGGCGGCGCGGCGCTCGGGCTCGCTCCCGCCACGCTGGCGGCGCTCCGCACCCCCGCTGCGGCACCGTCCCTCGGCACGCGCGACGCGGTGCTGCTGGTGGACACCCGCTACGCCTTCGGGTATCTCAAGCCGTCGCCCGCCTTCCGGTTCGGGAGCGGCGATGGGGCGTTTGGCACGATGGGTGCGGGGGGCTCCTTCGCGTTCGCCGATCCGGAGGCCGGCGTCGGCTTCGCGTACGCGATGAACCGCATGGGGTTCCACGTCTGGAGCGACCCTCGGGAGCGCGCGCTGCGGGAGGCGGTCTACCGGTGCCTCTGAGCCGGCCGCTTCACGGACATCAGGAGGTGCGGTGACAGACCCGATCTTTCAGTCGTTCTTCTCGCCTCGCGGCGTGGTGGTGGTCGGCGTCTCGCACGACCCGGCCAAGCTCGGCTACGGCCTGGCGCGCAACCTCGTGGCGAGTGGCTACCCGGGGGCGATCCACTTCGTGAATCCACGGGGCGGCACGCTCCTGGACCGGCCGGTCCATCCCAACATCCCGTCAGTCCCGGATCCGGTGGACCTCGCCGTACTGGCCACGCCGGCGGCGGCGACGGCGGACGCGCTGAGGGCCTGCCACGCACGGGGCATCCGGGCCGTGATCGTTGCCTCGGGGGGCTTCAAGGAGGTCGGCGCCGAAGGCGCGGCGCTCGAGGAGGAGCTGGCGCGCGTGGCGAAGGAACTGGGCGTCCGGGTCATCGGGCCCAACTGCATCGGCCTCCTCGATACCCACGTGCCGATCGACACCACGTTCCTCCAGCCCCCGGCCCCGCGGCCCGGCGAGATCGCGTTCGTCTCACACTCCGGCGCGGTGTGCGGCGCCGTGGTGGACTACGCGAACGGCCGCGGCTTCGGCTTCTCGCGGATGGTCAGCGTGGGCAACCAGGCCGACCTCAAGGAGACCGATCTCCTCGCTCCCGCGGCCGACGACCCCTACACCAAGGTCATCGCCCTCTACCTCGAGAGCGTGGGAACGGGGCCGCGCTTCGTGGAGGTGGCGGGCCGGGTCGCGCGCCGCGTGCCGATCCTCGCCCTCAAGGTGGGCCGCTCCCCGGCAGGCCAGCGTGCCGCGGCGTCGCACACCGGGGCACTCGCCGGAGCGGAGTCGGCGTGGGATTCCGCCTTCCGCCGCGCGGGCATCCAGCGCGCCGACGGGCTCGAGGAGATGTTCGACTGGGCGCGGGCGCTGGCGTGGTGCCCGCTGCCCGCG
>JBEKGT010000224.1:0-4350 GCA_050012655.1 Gemmatimonadales bacterium
GATCCGGAAGATCGAGACGTCGCCGACGTGCGGCTCGGAGACGGTCTTGAAGACCAGCGCAGCGAAGGGCGCGTCGTCCGCCGGCTTCAGGGCCACCTTCTCGACCGTCCCCCACCTTTCGCCCTGGGCGGCCTCCCCCTCGGCCGGGGAGGGCACAAGCTCCACCATCTCGGAGAGGAGCGTGCGCATCCCGTACGTCAGCTCGGCCGCGCCGCACAGCACCGGGAAGAGCTCACCCCGCTTGAGGGCCGTGCGCATCGCCGTCACCAGCTGCTCGTGGGGGATCTCCTCCCCGCCGAGGTAGCGCTCCACCAGCGCATCGTCGGTCTCCACGACCTTCTCGATGAGGTCCTTCTCGTACCGCTCGTACTTCTCCTCGAGCTCGGCGGGGATGTCGGTCTCGTCGTACTCGCCCGTCTTGGTGCCCTTCTTGAAGACCAGCGCCTTGCGGGAGATCAGGTTGATGACGCCGTGGAACTCGAGCCCCTCGCCGATCGGGATCTCGATCGGCACGGCCTTCGGGGTCAGATGGTCGTGGATGTCGGTGTAGACCTTCTCGAAGTCGGCGTGCTCCTTGTCCATCAGCGACACGAAGAAGAGCGCCGGATGGCCGAAGGCGCGGGTCTGCCACCACACCTTCTCCGTCCCGACCTCGACGCCCGCCGTGGAGGAGAGGGCGATGAGCGAGGCGTCGGCCGCGAAGATCCCCGCCGCGGCGTCGCCGGCGAAGTCGAGGAATCCGGGGGTGTCGATGAGGTTGATCTTGGCGCCCTCCCACTCGGCGAACGCGAGCGAGAGGTTGATGCTGTAGCCTTTTTCGATCTCGTCGGGGGAATAGTCGGTCAGGGCGGAGCCTTCCTTCACGCGGCCGTGCCGCTTGCTCGATCCGGCCACGAAGGCGAGGGCGTCGACCAGGCTGGTCTTGCCGCTGCCTCCGTGGCCCACCACGGCCACATTTCTGATCGTGTCTGTCGCGTAGTCCTTCATAGGGGAATCCCGGCTTGGGTACACACGAATCGGGGGCGGAAACCTACCCGTTCGCGGAGGCGAGTGTCAAATGACCGGGGGGTCGGTCGAGACAGGGCTGGAGCGCCGGCGGGAGACCCTCCTCCCCGGAACCCGGCCACCCGGCGTCGCTCGCGCTCCGGAGGGACTGGCAGCTATTATTGCGCGGCTCGCCTCCTCCCTCCGGTACCCGAGGGCTCCATGGACAAGCGCGTGTGGCACGCCTTCTACGATGAAGGCGTCCCCGTCACCTTTCCGTTCGCCGAGCGCACACTCTGCCAGGCGCTCGACCGCGCCGCGGCGAACCGCCCCGACACCACCGCGATCTGGTTCCTGAACAGGCGCATCACCTACCGGGAGCTGAAGGACCAGGTGGACCGCCTCGCCACGGCCCTCGCCCGGCTCGGCGTGGTGAAGGGGACGCGTGTCGCCATCCAGCTCCCGAACATCCCGCAGACCGTCATCGCCTACTACGCGATCCTGGAGGCGGGCGGCCAGGTCGTGATGACCAATCCGCTCTACGTGGCCCGCGAGATCGAGTACCAGTGGTTCGACGCGAATTGCGAGGTGGCGATCGTCGCCGACTTCGTCTACGAGCGCCGGATCAAGCCGATCCGTGCCCAGCTTCCGGTGAAGCAGTACATCGTCGCGTCCATCCCCGAGTACCTCGGCTTCCCTCTCAACCTGCTGGCGCCGCTGAAGCTGAAGCGGATGAAGCCCCCCGCGTACGCGAAGGTGCGCGCCGAGCCGACCGTCCACCACTTCCGGACGCTGGTCCGGAACACCCCCCCGACACCGCCGACGGTCGCCGTCGGGATGGACGACATCGCCGTCCTCCAGTACACCGGCGGCACGACGGGCGTCTCGAAGGGCGCGATCCTCACCCACCGCAACATCTCCTTCAACGTCCAGGGGAACCTGGCGTGGATCCACATGCCGGACTTCGCCGACGACGTGGTCCTCGCCGCGCTGCCGCTGTTCCACGTCATGGGCATGACGGAGTGCATGAACTGGCCGGTGTTCGCGGCCTGCACGATGGTCCTCATCCCCGATCCCCGCGACATCCCCGCCATCGTGCAGGCGGTGCAGAAACGCCGCATCACCCTCTTCATCGGCGTGCCGGCGATGTTCGCGGCGATCAACAATTTCCCCGGCATCGACAAGATCGACATCTCGTGCGTGAAGTCATGCTTCTCGGCCTCGGCACCGCTCCCCGTGGAGGTGCTCGAGACGTTCGAGCGGCTGACGGGCTCGCGCATCGTCGAGGGCTTTGGCCTCACCGAGGCGTCGCCGGTCGCGCACATCAACCCGATGCGCACGGTGCGGAAGGTCGGGAGCGTCGGCGTCCCGTTCATCGAGACCGACGCGCGGATCGTGGACATCGAGACCGGCACGAGGGACCTCCCGCCTGGCCAGGACGGGGAGCTGATCATCAAGGGGCCGCAGGTGATGCAGGGGTACTGGAACCGGCCCGACGAGACGGCGCTGGTCCTCAGGGACGGCTGGCTCTTCACCGGTGACATCGCCCGGATGGACGAGGACGGCTACTTCTACATCTCCGGGCGCAAGAAGGACATGATCATCGTCTCGGGCTACAACGTCTACCCCGACGAGGTGGACACCGTGCTGCTCGCGCACCCCGCCGTACACGAGACCGCCTCCATCGGCGTCCCGGACGTGAAGCGCGGCGAGATCGTGAAGAGCTTCCTGGTGCTGAAGCCGGGCATGACCGCGACGGCGGAGGAGATCGTCGCCTACTGCCGGGAGAACCTCGCGCCGTACAAGGTGCCCCGCGCGATCGAGTTCCGGAGCGAGCTGCCGAAGAGCCCGGTGCTCAAGATCCTCCGGCGGGCGCTGCGCGCGGAGGAGCTGGCGAAGGCGAAGACCTGAGGGAAGACGGCACCAGACAGGCGCGGGCGGCCGCCCGTCGTCAGGCGACCTCCGGTGCGAGGGCCGGCTCTTCGGGGACCGCTTCCAGCTCCACGAGAGCGGGCGCCGGCGCCCTACGCCAGCCGAGCAGGTCCCACTGCATGGCGATCCACGCCGCCACCACCGGGATCACCCGGATCCTCGAGGCGTCCATCCAAGCGTGACGGATCACCTGCGGCCAGATGCCCAGCCCCTCCCCCGTCACGAGCGCCAGCGTCAGGCCGAGGAGCACGCCCTGGAGCTTCGTGCGCCGGCCCGCCGCATACCAGACGGCGATACCGGTCGTCGAGATGACGAAGCTGGGCGGCTCGGCGCCGTAATTGAAGAGCACCGAGAAGACCAGCAGGGAACAGAGGAGCGTGAGCTGCCACGACGCTTCGTCCCGCGCCGTGCGCCGAAGCGCGACCGGCAGGAGCAGGACGATCAGGCCGAACACCTGGATGGGGAGGCGCGGGCCGTAGTACCCCGTCCATGCATCGAGCAGGTCCATCACCGAATACATCGGCTTGAACGTCTCGGCGTGCTCCTGGGCCGCCCACCGGGCGTACTGGAGGACCAGGTCCCGCGGGCCGATGAAGACAGCCGGCAGGAGCGCGAGCACGGCCACGGACGCGGCTACCATCCCGAGGGCGCGCCACCGGTCGCGCCGCAGGAGCGCGAAGAGCGCCGCGCCCACAGGGAAGATCTTGATCCCCGCGCCGCCAGCCACCGCGAACGCCCCGCGCAGCGGCCGGTCAGCGGCGTACGCCACGAAGGCGGCGATCATCAGCGCCGTGACGACGCCGTTGCTCTGGCAGCTCTGCATCGTCCGTGCGAGGTCGCCCATCACCAGGAGCAGGACCAGTTGGGCCTGAGCCCGGGGCAGGAGCTGCCGCACCGCCCAGTACAGGGCGAGGGCGTTGACCGAATTCCACGCAGCCAGCCCCAGCCACTCCGGCACTACGGCGAAGGGGCCGAACGCCAGAGCGGCTATCGGGGTGTAGCGGAAGAAGTCGAAGTACTGGTCGGGATGGGCTGCATAGATGTTGCGGCCGGCCAGGAGATTGTGGAACGCCGACGTGAAGATCCGGAAGACGTTCTGCTTGTGCAACACCAGACGCTGCACCGCCACGCCGACCGCCACGAGCACGTAGAGGCCGGCGAGCCAGTGCCGCTGCAGGAACCGGGCGGTCGCAGCCGCCGCCCTCCCTGGAACGCGCATCACGCTCCGAATGCCCCGAGTGCAAGACGGGGGCGGCGCGACGCGCCGCCCCCGTCTCCCCGAGCGGAATTACAGCATCACGGACTGCAGCGTGGCTCGCCCTCGTTCTGGCCGCTGAAGGGCGCCGTCTGCCCCGCCCCCACGTAGAGCCCGCAGGTCTTGGGCGTGGCGCTGTGCTTCGAGGTCGCCGTCCACCCCGTGCCCGTCGCCGCGGT
>JBEKGT010000225.1:0-4346 GCA_050012655.1 Gemmatimonadales bacterium
CCTCTCCATCTACTTCGACGTCAACCGCGACCAGGACCTCGCGGCGGTGGACGTGCAGAACGCGGTGCAGCTCGCCTCACCCCAGCTCCCCGCGGCGGTGCGCCAGAACGGGATCTCGATCGTCAAGGCGAACTCCGACATCCTCGGTGTGGTCGCCCTCTCCTCGGGCGACCCGCGCTATGACGCCGCGTATCTCACCAACTACATGAAGCTGTACGTCGAGGACGAGCTCAAGGGCGTGCAGGGGGTCGGCAACGCCACCACGTTCGGCGGCCTGCAGTTCTCGATGCTGATCCAGCTCGATCCCGACAAGATGGCGCAGCTGGGGATCACGGTGACCGACGTCGCCGACGCGGTGCGGGAGCAGAACGCCACCAATCCCGCCGGCCGGCTGGGGCGGGAGCCCGCGCCGCCGGGCACCGACCTGACGATCCCGGTCACGACGGTGGGCCGGCTCCAGACGCCGGAGGAGTTCAACGACGTCGTGGTGCGCGCGGAGGCGAACGGCTCGCTGGTGCGGGTCCGCGATGTCGGACGGGCGGTGCTCGGGTCGCAGAACTACGACGCCGCCGGGCGCCTCAACGGCCGGCCGACCGCCCTGGCGCTCCTCTTCCTGCGTCCCGGCGCCAACGCGCTGCGGACCCGCGACGCGATCGTCACGCGCATCGGGGAGCTGTCGAAGAACCTCCCGCCGGGCGTCACACTGAGCGTCCCCTTCGACACGACCCCGTTCGTCACCGCGTCCATCAAGGAAGTGGTGATCACCCTCGTCGAGGCGCTCCTCCTCGTCGCGCTGGTGGTCTTCGTCTTCCTCCAGAGCTGGCGTGCGACGCTGATCCCGATGCTGGCGGTGCCGGTGAGCGTGATCGGCACCTTCCTCGGCCTCGACGCGCTGGGGCTCTCGATCAACGTGCTGACGCTCTTCGCGCTGGTGCTGGCGATCGGCATCGTGGTGGACGACGCCATCGTGGTGATCGAGAACGTCGAGCGGATCATGGCCACGGAGGGGCTCTCCGCGCGGGAGGCCGCGGACAAGGGCATCCAGCAGGTGGCCCCGGCGCTGGTGGCCATCGTCCTCTCGCTGGTGGCGGTGTTCGTGCCGGTGGCGTTCACCGGCGGCGTCACCGGCGCCCTCTTCCGGCAGTTCGCCATCACCATCGCCATCGCGGTGGTGCTCTCGGGGATCGTGGCGCTGACCCTGACGCCCGTCCTCTGCGCCGTGCTCCTCAAGGAGGCGACCGGGACGCACACGACCGGTCCCTTCGGGCTCTTCAACCGGGTGTTCGAGCGGGGGCGGGGGAATTACGTGCGCAACGTGGAGCGGGTGTTGCGCCGCCCTCGCGCCGGCTTCGCGGCCTTCGCCGTGGTCATCGCGCTCGCGGCCCTGCTGTGGCGGCACGTCCCCTCGTCCTTCATCCCGACCGAGGACAAGGGCTACTTCGCCGTCGCCATCCAGCTCCCCGACGGGTCGTCGCTCCAGCGGACCGAGGCGGTGGTCCAGCGGGTGGAGGGGTACCTGCGCCAGGAGCCGGCGGTGCGGAACATCGTCGCCCTCGCGGGCCTGGACATCCTGAGCCGCAGCAGCCAGACGAACGGCGCGGTGATCTTCGTCAACGTGGCGCCGTGGGAGGAGCGCGGGAAGAAGGACGCCCTCGACGCCATCACGGGGCGCCTCTCGGGCCGCCTCTTCGGGATGCGGGACGCGATCGGCTTCGCCTTCAACCTCCCCGAGATCCCGGGCCTCGGCGCCACGGCGGGGGTGGAGACGAATCTCCAGGACCGGAGCGGGAAGCCGGTGAGCGACTTCGCCGGCGAGGTGCAGCAGTTCGTGGGGGCCAGCAACCAGCTGCCCGCGGTCGCGGGGGTGCAGGCGAACTTCCGCGCCAACGTCCCGCAGCTCTTCGTGAGCGTGGATCGCGCAGCGGCGAAGGCGCGGGGCGTGCAGCTAACCGATCTGTTCGGGACGCTCCAGGCGCTCCTCTCCACGCTCTACATCAACGACTTCAACCTCTACGGGCGCACCTACCGCGTGCAGGCGGAGGCGCAGGCGCCCTTCCGCCAGACGCCGGCCGACATCGGGCGGCTCTACGTGCGGGGCGCGAACCGCGCGATGATCCCCCTCTCGGCCCTGACGCGCACGGAGTTCCGCGCCGCGCCGACGCTGATCACGCGGTTCAACGGCTTCACCTCCGCCCTGCTCACCGGCGTGCCCAAGCCCGGGCGGAGCACAGGAGAGATGATGGGCCAGCTCGACGGCCTGGCCCGGACGCAGTTCGGCTCGGAGGGGTTGGCGCTCGCGTACTCGGGGCAGTCGTACCAGGAGCGGTCCTCGAGCGGCGCCGCGGGCGTCGTGATGGTGCTCGGCCTGATCATCGTCTTCCTCGTCCTCGCCGCCCAGTACGAGAGCTGGTCGCTCCCCTTCGCGGTGCTGCTCGGGGTGCCCTTCGGCGTGCTGGGGGCGTACCTCGGCGTCTGGCTGCGGGGCCAGCCGAGCGACATCTACGTGCAGGTCGGCCTGATCACCGTGGTCGGGCTCTCCGCGAAGAACGCGATCCTCATCGTGGAGTTCGCCAACTCGCTGCGGGTGCAGGGGGTGCCGATCCTCCAGGCGGCCGCTCTGGCGGCCCGCGACCGGCTGCGCCCCATCCTGATGACCTCCCTCGCCTTCATCTTCGGCGTCTCGCCGCTGCTGGTGGCCACCGGCGCCGGCGCGGCGAGCCGCCACTCCATCGGCACGACCGTCTTCTTCGGGATGCTGGTCGCGACGGCGATCGCCATCGTCTTCATCCCCCTCTTCTTCCGTGTGATCCGTGGCCTGGCCGAGCGCGGAGACGCGTCCACCACCGCCGTCGCCGGCGGTGCCGCCGGGGAGGAGGCGTCGTGAGCCGCCGCTCTGTGGTGCCGGCTGGCGCGGTGATGCGGGCAGGCACGGCGCTTGTGGTTGGTGCGACGCTGGCCGCGGGCTGTGCCGTGGGCCCTGCGTACCGTCCGGCGCTGCCGGTGCCGGAGGCCACGCGCGTGGGCGGGGGCGAGCACGCGGGTGCGAGGGCCGACTCGACCCGCGCCTTCTTCGACTCCCTCGCGATGGCCCGCGCGGCCGATACCGCCGCAGCCGTTCCGGCGCGGCCGGCGCCGCAGCCTCCGCGCTCCCTCGCTGCCGCTGCGCTCGCGGACCTGTCGTGGCTCGATATCCTCCGCGACACGGCGCTCACCCGGCTGGTCGAGCAGGCGCTCCGTCAGAATCGCGACGTCGCCCTCGCCCAAGCCCGGATTGACGAGTACCGCGCTCTGATGGGAGCGGCGAGGGCGCCCCTCCTCCCGAGCGTATCGGTGAACGGGAGCGCATCCAAGAACCAGATCGCCCTGGGCGCCATCCCGCCGGTGGCGTACACCGCGTACCGCCTCACCGGCGATCTGGCGTGGGAGCTGGACTTCTGGGGGAAGAACCGCCGCGGCTTGCAGGCGGCGACGGCCGACGAGGCGGCGCAGGAGGCGGCTGCGCGGGGCGCGGTGCTCTCGCTGGTGAGCGACGTGGCGGGGGGCTACCTGCAACTGCTCGAATTGGACCAGGAGCACGCCGTCGCGGAGCAGACCCTCGCATCGCGGCGGGCGACCCTCGCCCTGGCGCGCGAGCGCTTCGCGCGGGGCGTCATCTCGGAGCTGGACGTGCGCCAGTTCGAGGCGCAGGTGGCGGTGCCGGCGGCGCGCCTGGCACAGGTGGAGCAGCTGCGCTCCCAGCAGGAGCACGCCCTCGACGTGCTCCTCGGCGAGGGGCCCGCACCCATCCCGCGGGGCGTCTCCCTCGCCGCGGCCGCGCGCGGAGTCACCGTGCCGGACTCCATCCCGGCCGCTCTCCTCGCGCGGCGCCCCGACGTGGAGCAGGCCGAGCGGGCCTACGCGGCGGCCTCAGCGCGCATCGGTGTGGCCGACGCGGCGCGGCTCCCCACGGTCTCGATCACCGGCTCGTACGGTTCGCAGACGGCGACGCCCGGCGCCCTCTTCGGCGCGGGGGGGACGGTGTACACCCTGCTGGCGGGAGTGTCCGTCCCGATCTTCACAGGGGGCCGGCTCTCGGATCAGGCTCGGGCCGCGCGCGCGCGGGCCGACGAGGCGCGCGCCGCGTACGAGCGGACGGTCCTCGCCGCGCTCGGCGAGGCCGGGGATGCGCTGGCGGGAGTGCGCTCCGCGCGCGACGTCGCGGCCGCCGAGGAGACGCAGGCGGTCGCGCTCCGCCGCGCGCTGGAGCTGGCGGAGCTCCGCTACGGCAGCGGTGTGTCCGGCTATCTCGAGGTGCTCGACGCGGAGCGCGGACTCTTCGAGGCGGAGCTGGCGGCGAGCCAGGCGCA
>JBEKGT010000226.1:0-4312 GCA_050012655.1 Gemmatimonadales bacterium
GGAGTCCGAACGCCGGGCCGCGCACGAAGTGGCGCGGGGGCTGCTCACGGAGCTGCAGCTGCGGGATGCGCGGGAGGCGAGCGACGCGGCCGGCGTCCTGCGCGAGCGGGGCCGGCTGGAGGCGGAGCTGGCCGCCGCCGAGGCGGATCTCGCCGGCCAGCGCCGCGAGGTGGCGGCGCCGGTGCCGGCGCGGGATCTGGCCCTGTCCGGGTCGCTCGCCGAGGCGGAGCGGGCACTCACCGAGGCGCTCGCAGAGCTGGGCGCGATGCGGGCGGCCAAGCAGGTCGAGGGCGAGGCGCTGGCGGCGCTGCGGCGGGTAGAGTCGGCGCGGGCGGCCGAGCTGGAGACGTCGCGGCGGCGGCTGGGCGAGGCCTCGCGGGCGGTGGCGGATGAGCGGGCCGCAGCCGACGAGGCGGCACGACGGCTGGCGGAGGTCGAGGGTGCGTGTGCGGGTCCGCGCGCGGCGGCGCTGGCGGCCGTGGAGGCCGAGAAGGCGGCAGTGGTCGCGCGCGAGAAGGCTCGGACCGAGCTGGACGTGTCCGAAGGCGCGAGACAGGCCGCGGTCGAACGTGCCGGCTCCACGGCGAGCAAGGCCGCAAGCTTGCGGGGACGCCACGAGGCGGTCGGGGCGCGGCTGGCGGAGGAAGAGGCCCGCGGGATCGCGAAGGCGGCCAAACGGCTCGGCGGGAAGCCGCTGGCGGAGGGCCTGGAGGTGGAGGCCGGGTTCCGGGTTGCCGTGGAAGCGGCCCTGGGCGAGGCGATGCGTGGCTACGTCATGGGCCGCGAGGGAGTGCTGGGGCTCGACGGGCAGCGCGGAACGCTGATCCTGGAAGGGGATGGGGGAGCGGCGAGTGGCGCGGGCAGGGCGGCCGACAGGGCAGCCGAGAAAGCGGCCGCGGAGGCCGGCGAGGCGGCAATCGCCGCTGCCGCGAGCCGCGGCGGCGGCAAGCTCGTCGACGCCATCCGCGTGGATCCCTACGGGGCGGCCCGGCGGGTCCTCGCCCATGCCGTCTGGCTGCCGGATCTGAACGCGGCCCTGGCTGTGCAGCCGCGCCTGGCGGCGGGCTGGATAGCGGTCACGCGCGACGGCACCGTGGCCACCGCGGTGGGCGTCGTGACGATGGGCCGCTCCGAGTCTCTGCTGGATCGGCGCGCGGAGCTGGAACGGCTCGGCGAGGAGGTCGCGCGGCTCGAGGTCGACGCCCGGGCGGCGGCGGTAGAGGCAGCCAAGGCCACGCAAAGCGCCGCCGCCGCGCGCGCCGCGCTGGATGGGGCTCGCGAGGCGGAACGCCGGGCCGGAGATGCTCGACGGGAGGCGGAGGAAGCGGAGAGGCGCGCGACGCGCGCCCTGGAGGACGTGGCCCGGGAAGCGGCCTGGCGATCGGCCCAGGCGGCGCGCGCGGCAGCGGATCAGGATCGCCTGGCGACCGCGGTGCGCCAGGCGGAGGCGGCTGGCGCCGCTCCGGCCGCCGGCGCCACTCCGCCCAACGCCACTCCGGCCACTCCCCCCGACGCCGAGCAGGCCAGCGCCGTGCGCGAGTGGGAGGCCCGCGCGGCCGTCCTGCGCGCCCGCCGCGACGAGCTCGCTACCGAGGAAGCTACGCTGGAGGCCGCTCGCCGCGAGGCGGAGGGCCGCCGCGCTCGCGCGGCTGCGGCCGCCGAGTTCGACCAGGCCCGGATGGCCCAGCTGGAGCGCCAGACCGCCGAGCTCGCCGAGCGCGAGCGCGTTCTCGCCGCCGAGCGCGAGGGGCTCGGTGAGGACCTGGCCGGGGCCGGCCTGCGCGAAGCCGGCGTCCGGGCCGAGCTGGACGAGATCCGGAGCGCCGAGGCCGTGGCCCGCGCCCAGCTCGCCGAAGCAGAGACCGCCGCCGCGGAGGCGCGGGAGCGCCTCCGCGCCTGCCAGGAGCGCGTCCGCAACGCCGAAGTGGCCGAGCTGGAGGCCCGCCTGGGCCTCGATGCCATTCGGGAGCAGGTCCTCGTCGAGCTGGCCGGTCTCGGCGAACTGGGTCTGCGTCTGCTGGCCAGCGAAGGCGACCTCGACGACGAGGTCGACTACGGGCCGGACGCCCCGCTCGCATCCGACGAGACCGACGAGGATTCGGCCGCCGACTCCCTGGAGGAGGCACTGGCCGCCGCCGCTCTACAGTGGGTCGCGGGCCCGCCCGGTGAGCCGCCTGTGGCGAACCGCCTGGCGGCCCTACGCCGCCGCTTCCACGAGCTGGGCGCGCCCAATCCGTTCGCGGCCGAGGAGTACCAGACCCTCAAGGCTCGCCTCGACGGGCTCGAGACTCAGCGCGCAGATCTCACCGACGCGATCGCGAAGACGCGCGCCCTGATCGAGCAACTGAACGCGATGATCTCGACCCAGTTCCGCTCGACCTTCACGGCCCTGGAGACCGCCTTCGACGGCCGGTTCCGCCAGCTGTTCGACGGCGGCTTCGCCCGGCTCAGCCTGACCGATCCGGAGGACCTCACCTCGACCGGCATCGAGATCGTGGCCCGCCCGCCCGGCAAGAAGGCCCAGCCGTTGAGCATGCTCTCGGGCGGCGAGCGAGCCCTGACGGCCGTGGCCCTGCTGTTCGCCATGCTCGAGGTCCACCCCGTCCCGTTCTGCGTTCTCGACGAGGTCGACGCGGCCCTGGACGAGGCCAACGTCGGCAGGTTCGCGGAGGCGCTTCGGGGCCTGGCGGACCAGACGCAGTTCATCGTGATCACGCACAATCGCGGCACGATCGAGATGGCCGACGCCCTCTACGGCGTGACGGTCAGCGACGACGCGATAAGCCGGATCGTTAGCCTGCGCCTGGAGGAGGCTCGCGAACTGGCGGACAAGGTGACGCGCAAGAGCGCGGCAGCGTCCGCCGGCTGAGGAACTGACCCATGTTCCATTTCCGCAAGCCGAAGCAGCCCAAGGTTGAGCCCGAGGCCGAAGAGACTCCGGACTGGCCTCCGCGCGAACCGACGGTCGAGCCAGCTGTCGAACCTGCGGTCGGCGTCCTGGCAGTCGAACCTGCGGTCGAACCGGTTGCCGAACCTTCGGCAGTCGAGCCTTCGCCCGAACCCGCGCCGTCGGCATCCCCCGAGACGGACGAGACTCCGGGCGACCTGACCGAGGGCCTGCAGAAGAGCCGGGGCGGCTTCATGTCGCGCCTGCGGGGCCTGCTCAAGAGCGGTCCCGCCGCGGCCGACTGGGATTCGGTCGAGGAGATGCTCATCGCCGGCGACGTCGGCGGCGCGCTGGCCGCCGAGGTCGTGGAGCGGGCCCGCGACCGCAAGAACGCCGCCTCCGCCGAAGCCGCCGTCCGCGATGAGCTCGCGGCCCTGCTCATCCCGAGCGACCCGCGCTGGCGGCCCGCCCGCCTCATGCCCGACCAGCCCGCCGTCCTGCTAATGGTCGGCGTCAACGGCACCGGCAAGACCACCACCATCGGCAAGCTGGCCCATCGGTACCGCGCCGAGGGCAGCTCCGTGCTTATCGCCGCCGCCGACACGTTTCGCGCCGCCGCGATCGACCAGCTCCGCATCTGGTCCGATCGCTCGGGCTGCCAGTTCGTGTCGCACGCCCCCGGCGCCGACCCCGCCGCCGTCATCTACGACGCCATCGACGCCGCCGTCGCCCGCCGCGTGGACATCGTCATCGCCGACACGGCCGGGCGCCTCCACACCAAGTCCAACCTGATGGACGAGCTGGCCAAGATGCGCCGCGTCATCGACCGGCGCCTGCCCGGCGCCACGCCCGAGGTGCTCTTCGTGCTCGACGCCACCACCGGCCAGAACGGCCTGGCCCAGGCCCGCGTCTTCCACGAGACCGTCGGCCTGACCGGCATCGTCCTGACCAAGCTCGACTCGACCGCCAAGGGCGGCATCGTCTTCGCCATCGAGGACGCCCTCCACGTCCCGGTCCGATTCGTCGGAGTTGGGGAGAAGCTCGGAGATTTGTTGCCGTTCGACCCCGCGGCCTTCGTCAGCGCGCTGTTCTCGTAGACGCCGGGCGTCAGGCCGCCGCCTGGCCCGCGGCACAATCGCCGAACGGGCGCGTTGCTAAGGACTACACTCGGTCGCGGTTCACTCGGTAGGGTCGGTTGCCCGGGCCGAGGGCTCGTCGCCTTCCAGCTCGTCTCCCGAGATCGTGGACCCGGTTCGCCTGTCAGCGAACCACAGAAGATAGGTACGGCGCTCGAAGCGCCGACACAGGGCTTGACGTCAGGGGGAACCGTGGCAGTCGACTTCGCCCGACGCGCACGCTCGCGTCTGCCTCGCCGCGGTCCGGCCGGTCGCGGCCTCCGGATCGCCGCATGCCTGGTGCTCGTCG